>JBAZDV010000019.1:0-12585 GCA_041654195.1 Candidatus Methanomethylophilaceae archaeon
TCATCATGCCTGCGTTGTTCTTTGTTACAAAGAACGGCAAAGCATGTGCTGCATTTGCACTGATCATGATTGCGTTGTCTGGACTGATTGTCGGTCTGATGATGCATGACGGCGGATTCTACGGCGTGTATGCAAAACTGTTCTCATTTGATGCGTTCTCAGGTCTAATGATGCTGCTGTTCCTTGCAGTAGTGTTCTTGGTTGTCCTGATATCAGCAACAAGTGTCGAGACTACAAAACATCAGGGCGAATATTACGCCCTCTTATTGGGTGCATCGACCGGTATGTTGTTCGTTGCAAGTGCGAGCAGTTTGTTAACGATCTTCGTCGGTGTCGAACTTGTCAGTATATTGTCATATGCACTGGTTGCATTGAAGAAAAACGACCCGAGAGCTTCTGAAGCTGGTGTCAAGTATCTGATCATTGGTGGTCTGTCAACCGCTCTTACCCTCTACGGTATTTCGATGCTGTACGGTCTAACTGGAACGTTGCAGATCTCAGAGATCGGTATTGCACTCGCAGGAATGTCTTTCAGTCTGCCTTTCGTTATTGCAATGATAGCGATTATTGCAGGTTATGGATTCAAGATCTCAGCAGTTCCGTTCCATATGTGGGCACCCGATGTATACGAGGGGGCAGCAACTCCAGTCTCTATGTTCCTGGCAACAGGTTCGAAGAAGATGGGATTTGTTGTAATGTTCAAGATCTTCCTTGTGCTCTTCGTCATTGCACAAAGTGGTTTTGCAACAGGGGAGATGCAATACGTCTTTGCAATAATTGCAGCCATTACAATGACTGTCGGTAATGTCGTGGCAATCTCTCAGAAGAACATCAAGAGGATGCTTGCGTACTCAAGTATCGCACAGGCAGGTTATATTCTGATCGTGCTTGCAGTGATGAGTGAATACGCATTGACAGGCGGTCTCTTCCACATGTTCACACACGTGTTCATGAAAGGCGGGGCATTCATTGTTGTTGCTGCGTTGATTACTGCAGGTATCGGAGAGAATATCTCGGACTACAAAGGTCTGTCAAAGAGAGCGCCCCTCGTTGCATTCGCGATGATGTTGTTCCTGTTCTCATTGGCAGGTATCCCGCCTCTGGCAGGATTTACTTCAAAGTTCATATTGTTCTCCAGTGCGATATTCGTTGATGGTGCTGTTCAGACACAGTGGGTTTGGCTTGCATTTGTTGCAATCCTTAACTCTGCCATCTCTTTGTACTATTACGCAAGGGTCGTAAAGGCCATGTACATAGAGAAGGGGGACAGTGAGGAAAAGCTTAAGATCAAAAAGACCCACGGTGTTGCAATCGCACTTTGTTTGATAGCAGTGATCATTCTTGGTGTATACCCAGAACCACTTCTCAATCTCTGTGCAGACGCAGCAGCATTCTTCTTTGCATAAAACTTCTTCTTTTAACATTTTTTCTTTATTTATTGTTACAGCGTTAGCGCTGAAATGTAAGATTGTAACATCTGACTGTGTATAGCCAGAGACGATTAGAAAAGGATTTAAGTAGGTATTTTACCTAAGACGTCTGATGGATTCGCAATGGTTCACTGTTATCTCAAAAGAGCTCGAAGAGGTTGAAGCTCTTATAGGAAGCATTGTTCATTCTAATAATGACGAATTAAATGACATGTGCAGATATGTTATCACGTCTGGTGGCAAAAGAATCAGACCGGCAATGTGTATTTTGTCATATTTTGCCTGTGGTGGTAAAGATCCAAAGAAGGCAATTGAAGTTGGTTCTGCTTTTGAGATAGTTCATAATGCATCTTTGATTCATGACGATATCAATGATAAGAGTGAAATAAGGCGTGGCAGAAGGACACTTCATAAAGAGTATTGTGTCAGCAAGGCCATAGTTGCCGGTGATTTCATGATGGCCAAGGGATTTCAAGCCATTGGTTCTGCCAGTAACGATGTCGTTGATGTAATTGTCGAGGCTGCATCAAGTATGAGTGAGGGAGAATTCGTACAGAAGGATTTTGAGCATGCCTCAATAGTAACAGAAAAAGATTATTTTGAAATCATTCACGGAAAGACTGCGATGCTTATCAATGCTAGTGCAAAATCAGGCGCATTCTTGGCAAAGGCAAATATTGATCTTACCAATGCAATAAGTGAATATGCAACCAATATTGGAATAGCATTTCAGGTAATCGACGATGTTTTGGATGTTGTAGGCGATTCTAAGAGCACTGGGAAGAGAGTCGGAATAGATCTTATCGAAGGAAAACCAACACTTCCTACGATCTATGCAATGCGTGATGTAATACATGGTCCAAAGATCTGTGAGGTTTTCAGCAGGATAGATGTTACGGATGAAGATGTCGCAGAAGCTTTGGAGTTGATTAAGAAGACCGATTCTATTGAGAAATGCAGACTTAAAGCTGAGAAAGCTGCCGACAAAGCGATTGAAAGCATAGGAAACATTCCCGATTCAGAGTATAAGGATGCATTTATCTCTCTTGCAAGATATATTGTAAGTCGCGACAGGTGATATTGTGGAGACTTTGAAGACAGACGTCCTCATAGTAGGTTCTGGTCCTGCCGGCTCCACAGCAGCAAAGTATGCAGCCAGGAAAAATGTTCAGGTTACTTTTATTGAGCGAAGAACGCAGGTTGGTGTTCCTGTAAGATGTGGCGAGATGATTCCCTCGATCGAAGAGATCAGAGGGATGTTTGTCAACGCAGAGAATATAGAGGAACTTTTTGATACTCCGTACAATCTAAGATTAAGAGAGATTCAGGCAATCCGTCTCGTTAATCCGAAGGAAAAAATAGTGGACCTTCCGTTCGTAGGCTATACCTTAGATAGGGACCGTTTAGATCAGCATCTTGCATCTGAAGCTGAAAAAGAAGGTGCGCAGCTTATAAAGAACTGTCAGTTCAATTCTATTAAAGACGGTAGAGCAATTACGTCAAAAGGTGAGATTGAGTATAAGGTTATCATTGGTGCTGATGGACCTGGATCACGTGTTTCTAAGGAACTGGGACTTCCAAAGGTCGAGCATCCATATCCTGCGGTTACAGCGCAGGCGAAAGGTGATTTTGAACCATATGTTGTGATGTATTTTGGAGGTATTGCTCCAGGTGCTTATAGTTGGGTGATTCCTAAAAAGGGACAAGCGAACGTAGGTGTTGGTTTTTCACCGAAATTTGCCAGTGGAACACTAAGTGAATATTTTAGTTCCTTCGTAAAGAAGCATAATTTTGAGATAATAAACAAATTGGAGGGAAAGTTTGTTCCGAGCGAAGGTCCCATTACGAATACAGTCAAAGATAATGGGATGGTTGTCGGCGATGCTGCAGGGCATGTAATATCTGTTAACGGCGGTGGTGTTCCGTTAGCATTGATCGCAGGTCGTATTTGTGGTAATGTTGCAGGCGACAATATTCTTAATGGAAGGTCATTGGAGGATTATCAGACAGAATGGCGCAGAGTGATGCTCAAATCATTAAAGACTGCAGCATTCAATAAGAAAATGGCCGATGTATTTGCTTTTGGTTCTGATTGGAGAACAGGTCTATGCATGGGTATTTTGGGACAGAGGCGGATGGGTAACCTCATCAGATGTAAGCGTCTTTTCCCATGATCCTATCTTTTTCTGTGAGATTGCATTTGTGACCCGCATATAGGGCATTCATCTGATTTCTCTTTGAACCATCTGCCGCATCCTATGCATTGGTAGTTCCATTTCTCAATTTTTTTAATACCTTTTGTGCCTACAGATCTATAATTAATATTCATGATGGCACATACATTTTGAATTGAAAAGTCATCTGATAGTACGGTACCATCAAGATCTAATGCTAAAGCTACGACAGTAATATCAACAGGTGATAATCTTCCAAGGTCCCCGCTCTTTTTTGCAACCTCTTTTACTTTATTGATCGATGAAGCTGTGCAGTCGGATATTCTAAGCATATCGCCCCAAAGGTCCAAGCGTTGATCCTTGTATTTTCTGAGTTCATCGATAACTCCTGGGGGACAAGTATGTTCCTCGTTAGGTAGGTTCTCCATTGCAAAAAGTGCCGAACTATCAAGTATCAAGACCATTGCTCGCCAATGATTGTGGGCGGTTTTAATCTTTGGGAAAAGAAGTACATATGATGGTCACTATTATGGAAATAATATATCAAAAATATTTTAATTTTTAACACGACTTTGTAAAATTAAACTAATGTCATCTTTGAAGAATATGTAATAAAAAGATCAGTATCATAGAACTATCAATTCAATAGAGCCAGGCGTTATTTTTTGAGAAGTGTCAGTTGGTATTTTTGTCAAAAGTAAAAGTATTATTCAGAGTCATTGACCGTTGAAAGACAACTGTTATATTGAGTAAAGTATTCAACGGGCTCATGACGGGGAAAATCATTGTAGATGATGATGTCAAACAGATGATTCTGGATGCAAAAGAAGATTATCGTGTGTGTACAGCATGCAGGGGTCCTGCACTTGTACCTTTGACAGTAAAGCCATGCAAGGACACGGACATCAAGATCCCGATTGGAGAAAATACATTGTATATTTCTGCTGTTCAGTCGTTATACATCAATAGGGTATCAATGGACATGTTGTATGATAAGAACGATATATTTTCATGTCCAGCATTGTCACAACTTCGTGATATGGGCGCTTTTAGAGATAAAGATAATCAATGAATACGTATGGCCGATTCAACAGAAGCTGTGATAAGGTCGTTGAAATCAAGTCTTGCTTGAAGTTGAATGATCTTTTCAGGCTTTGCCTCTGTGATAGGTTTAGCGGGAACTGCGCTGCACCCCGTTGTCGGTATAATCGACAATTCATATGTTCCTATTTTATTGGCGATGTTGATGATTTCTTGTTTGTCCATTCCAATCAAAGGTCTAATGATAGGGAAATCCAATTCTTGACCTTCTGCCCTTATGTTCCTCAATGTTTGAGAGGCTACCTGACCTAAAGAATCACCCATTATTATTCCGGTGCAGTTGTTCTTTTTTGCGAATTCTCTGGCGACATGTTGCATTATTCTTTTGCACATGACACATTGATAGCCGTAATCACATTTTTGTTTAATTGCGTCCTGATTTGGTTCGTGTTTTGCAACATAAACTGGAAATTCTTTTCCAGTAATGGTTTCTAACTGTTTTGAAAGACGTATTACTTTATCATGATCCTTACCATCGCAGTATTGACCATTATCCATGTGTAAAAGTACAATATCAGCACCAACTTGTGACATGATATAAGAGGCAACTGGAGAATCTATTCCGCCAGATACAAGGGAGACCAGTTTCATGTGTTGAATCTTCCTACCTCAATGCCACCCTGGAAATCGGAAGCATCGTATTCTTCCTCTTCTTCCGTCAACATGCTATAAAGCATTTTAACGAATTCTTTAAGTCCTTTGACTTCTGCCTTGAGAGCATCGACCTCTAATTTAAGTTCCAGTTCTTGAGTCATGGTCAGATGTTGACATTTCCGTAATCGTCAGCGAGTTTTCTAGACATCGTACGCTCACATTTTTCACAATAGAGTTGGTTCTTGCCTTTTCTGACGAGCTCGGTCTTGCATTTACCACACAAGGAACGAATCACACCTAAATGTTCGTTCTTTGTTGAAAGCTGAAGCGACGGTGCAACGCCAGTCACTTCTGCTCTGATAAAATCTCCTCTTCTGAGTTCTTTTGAAACGTCATCTGTGTATCCGGGAGATATCTTCGAAACGTGAATGGTTGCGTAGGTTTCTCCACCAATGCCTCTTTCAGTACCCTCTTTTACAAGAACGTCTGCGGTAGCCATTGTATTTCTGATGTCTTGTATGCTTGCATAGACCACATCGCCCACTTTCAAAATATTAGGTGGATTGGGTGATTTGACCCTTGCGACGCATTCTTCATCATCCAGTTCAAGGACTCCGATCTGTGATGCATATATTATTCCATTACTTGCAAACGTTCCCTCGGAGGCCAAATACTCTTCTTCAACAGCGACCTCGTCTCCTGGAAATACTTCCTTATAATCTGCCATGTGAAATTCACCTTATGTTGACAACAACAACGTCAACGCTTTGTTTTGCTCTGCTATGGAACGTGAATGTATGGGGGATATTATACTTATAGGTTCTACGTGCAATGATTTCACGTCCATGAGAGGCTATATATGATTCAACGAAGGGTAATGTGGATTCCATGTGTATCGAATAGATGGATGAGCTCAGTTCCATAGCCTTGTCCAAAAAGGGGCGGTCTGCACGTTTTGTCTGGCAACCAAAGGGAGGATTCATGAATGTTGTATTCGCTTTATCGTTAACTTCAGAGATGTCACATTCTATCAATTCGATGTCAACGTTCAGTTTTTCAATATTCGTTTTTGCAACATTCAGGGCCGATCTAGAAATGTCATAGCCACGAACCTTTTTGGCCTCCAGAAGGTAGGCGCCTATCGCAAATATTCCTGTTCCACATCCAAGGTCATTTACTGTCATGCCAGCAATGTCGCCTTCGGCATATGCAGTGAAGAGTATATCAGAGGCTATCACTGATGGAGTTGGGTATTGTTCCAGTGCGGCATTTGGTTCGTTAAAGGGAAGTACGTTTTCCAGTTTGATCTCCAGATCTTTCTTCTTCATTGCGAAGGTATTATTGTAACTGAGGTATAAAAGAGGATTTATGGCATGAGCCAGATATGATAAAAGAAGTAAAGGGTTTAGAGACGTGGCGCTGACTTTATAGTCAGGTCACATTTTGAAAAGTTTAGAGCAATGCAGACATGACCCTTGCTGCTCTTGCATCAAGTGTTTCAATGCCGCTGACCTTGCTGGCATATTCTGACAGAGTAACGATATCTTCGTACTCGATACATTCCAGCTTGAATTTGCGGGTTCCTGCCATCAATTGTTTAAGGCCCTCTCCAATTCTGTCGTGCCAGTAGGTGTACAGACCGACTGCACCCCAGGGGATATCAGTTCCTAAATTCTTTTTAGGGAACATCTTTTGGACATTCGGTGAAGAGATGAAGAACTGTTCGGGCTTGTCGCCATACTCTTCGACAAATGCTGCAGGAAGTTTTCCTACGGCCGCAAGTTCTGCAAAGTGTTTTCCCTTCATTGCTGCGAGAATAGGTGCTCTTGCCATTGCGATGGATTTGACTATAGGGCCTTCTCCGATATCGGACATGGCGAATGCCTTGTACATCTGGGTCTCGTTGACGAATCCACCTGCAAATGAGAGATCAGGTACAAATCTGCCCTGTGATTTCAGGATCTTGGCACATGCCATGACCTGGGAGAAGAGGTGTATGGATGGTGATGACATTTCATTCATCATAGGTACGGGTGACATTCCAGTTCCACCGCCTGCACCGTCGAATGTAAGAAGGTCAATCTTTGCGTCTGATGCGCATTTCATTGTGAATGCGACAACTTCTGGCTTGTATGCACCGGTCTTCAAGAACACATTCTTTGCACCCTTGGATCTGAGCTGATCGATGTCCTCAAGGAAACCTTTGTATTCTGGGAATCCTACACGGCTATGTCTTTCAAATGTTTTGAAGAGTCCGTCTTTGAATGCCTTTTGTACGGCTTTGTCTTCGGGATCCGGCATAACTAGATAGCCTCTTTTCTTAAGTTCGAGCGCCCTTTCGAGAGAGGTAAGTCTTACCTCGCCACCGATGGCTTTTGCGCCCTGTCCCCATTTTCTCTCAATAACATCGACATTGAGCTTGGACATTGCATAGTCATCTGTACCGCCGCGTATATCTTCGACATTGGTCTGGAAAACGATCCTACCGTTTTTACCATCCCAGAAATCTGTGTATGAAGATACACGGAATGCGAGATCAGGTGAGCTCTGGACTTTGCCTTTTGAATATATTGCATCGCTGTCCATTCCGCATACATTCTCTCCGATGACTTCGCATACACCGGTCATTGCTGCACCGGCTGCAAGTTCTTTCCAGTTTCTTTTAGCTACTGCAGTGGAACCGAGACCTGCGATGTGCACAGGCATACTCATCGGAATAGGTCTTTTGGACCTAGATCCAACAACGGTTCTTATGTCAGCATTTTCGAAGAATGCTTTGTCAGAGCTAGGCTCGATACCTTTCGCGGTAAGGAGCTCAGCCATGATTTGGAAATGGGACCAGTCAAGGAAGAAATCCTTATTAGAAGCGGCAGTACTTTTTCCGAAATGTTCTGGGCTTGGATATAGGATCTCTCTTCCCCTGAAGGCCGATTTACCAACCTCGCAGAGGACATTACAATCTTCGACACAAATAGGGCACATGCCATTAATAGGCGATATGTCAGGCACACGGGTCTTTGTACCCGTAGTCGACCTAGCGTTTTCTATGGAATTCATTCGCAAACACCTTGTAATATTCGACTGTTATGATCGAATTATTTACGTGAAAGCACGGATTGAATTCTTGAATATATACTTAATGATTTTTAGTATCCATTTACACTACATTTTTTAAAATAATAGATAAATGGACATTAAATGGTTTAATCGTTAGACAACTTTTATTCAAAAAAGAAGTGAGATGGGGACTCTGGTTTGGGACTGAAACATTTTTCTCCAATTTTTTCAATCTTCGCGGGATAGTTCTTCGGAATGCTCTCAATCAGTGATCTCATGGTCTCTTCAAGTTTTTTTGGAGGTGAGATCACTCTGGCGTTAAGAACAAGCTTACCCGGTGTTCTAATGTATCTTGAGCCGTAAAGGCCGTCTACCTGCATGGTTTCCTGAACGAGGGACATTTTAGCTGCAGCTTCTGGTGATTCAATAATCACTTTTACATGGACAACAGAGTTTGGTCCGTATTCTTTTGCAACGCCCTTCATCATGTCTGTTGCCAAAGCGTACATATCGACATCGTCAGTAGGTGTTATATTGAATGTTCCGGAGTACCATCCGAGTTTTGCCTTCTCAAAGGCGAATCCTTGGTTCTTCTCACCTGTCGGTGCGCGTGTGCTCATCTTTGTGGACAGTATTATTCCGATTATGGAATCGATATTATTCAAATCTGTAGATGAGGTTTCAATGATCTCAGTAAAAGGGAGGATTTTTAAGATCTCAGCTTTTATCGCTTTGATGGTCTCATTGTCTACTAGATCTGTTTTTGTGAGGATGATTATCTCTGCCTCACGAATTTGGTGTGCTGGAATTATATCGACAGTATCTACAGTCCTTTCTTTTTTCTTGGAAAGGATCTCTAAAGCCCTTACGCAGTCGACGACAACTGTGAATGGAGCGACGCTAAATTCATCTGGATACAGTGAACGCATAGGAGCAACGACACTACTCATGATATTTGTCGATGTGCCGATAGGTTCAGCAATGATAACATCAGGCCTTCCTGTCGTCACAAGTGTTCTGGCGCTTGATACAAATTCATTGAAATTAGTACAAAAACATCCACCCATGATCTCTCTTGTATCAAACCCTGCATCTTTTGAATATTCGGTGTCGACAAGGACATCACCCTGATCATTCGTGATGATAGCGACAGATTTATCGTATTTTGTTTTCAGGGTCTTTGCTAAATTGATAGCTAAAGTGGTCTTTCCTGCTCCCAGATAACCACCAATCACAAGCATTCTTGTTTTACTGTCAGATGTCATCAGCGAGGGAATGCTATCAATCGTTATATCAGTTTCATTCCAAAAAAAATCATTCTATGTTGATAAGATTTTTCTTTTTCATGAAAATGCATCTTTCACACGGTATTGTAAGGATGCATTTGTCACCCGCTGCAATGCCTTTCAGAGCTTCGATTATCCCTTTGTCTAAAGGTCTGAGCCCACTTCTTTTGTTGATACTTAATGTTTCACGTTCGGAGATAGTGAGTTCTTTTGGCAGGATATCCTTCTTTACAAGGGAATCAACGCAATATTCGGCCTCTTCTACAGAGCAGGAATCGCATCTTAGACCGACCTCATCTAAGGGTCCGTACAATTCTGCAATTGGATCTACAATGTAGATCCTCCTGTCCTTCCCTATACATATGTAGATTCCGTCGGGATTCGACGAAGCTATGTATTCCATTCTTGTCCCACGGACCTTTTCTTCACCAACGACGATCCAAAAATCCTGAAGATGATTCGACAATTGGTACACCAATTGTTGATATTTTATTTCTAAAGAGTCTGCAAGTTCCTGTTTGGTCATTGAAATACCGTTGCGTGTCTCTCTGAATAATTTTGTAAGTATGGTCTGTCTCATTTCATGTGTCGATATAGCAGTATATGTGCTTGGGTCCATGTAGATGAGTTCCATTTTACAAGATGCCATGGACTTCTGTATTGTTTTGTAAAGTATATAATTTGACCTTTTAAACTCAAATATATTAGCGCACACTTTAATGGGTATCCATCATATTTGCGGGATAGCAATATTAATGAATTAATGACATCATCGCTATCAGTAGTTATGACCAATCTTAGAGAGGATGTCAGAAAAGCCAAGGTGGCTGCCATTGAGCTTGCAGCATTGGATACAGTAACGAAGAATGCTGCTTTGAAAGCCATGGCTGAAGCATTGGATAAGGGCAGACAGAAGATAATAGCTGCCAATAATGTTGATATGGACGCAGCTGAGGAGTTGAAGGCATCTGGTGAATTGACCGATGCGTTGGTAAAGAGGTTGAAGGTCACTGATGATAAGATCTCTGGAATGATTGATGGCATAAATGATATTGTAAAGATAAAGGATCCCGTGGGGGATACCATGTCTACGCTGGAGCTAGATGATGATCTTATTCTCTATCAGATCAAGTGTCCGATTGGTGTTCTGGGCGTTATTTTTGAATCGCGTCCGGACGTGGTACCGCAGATAATGTCGCTTTGTTTGAAATCTGGCAATGCAGTGGTGTTCAAAGGAGGACGCGAAGCGTCCAATTCTAACAAGATGTTATTCGATATTCTTACAGAAGCAGCTTCCTCGGCAGGAATTCCGAAAGATTGTTTTGTTCTTATGCAGACGAGAGAAGATGTAAATGCGATTTTGAAGATGGATGAATATATCGATCTTTTGATTCCGAGGGGATCCAATGAATTTGTCAAGTTCATTCAGAACAATACAAAGATACCTGTACTCGGTCATTCATCGGGTATTTGTCACATATATGTCGACGAGTATGCAGATCTGGACAAGGCATTGTCCGTAGTGTTGGATTCAAAGATACAATATCCAGCGGTGTGCAACGCAGTGGAGACATTGTTGGTCAATTCTAAGATCGCAATGGAGTTTTTACCGGAAATGGCCAAATTGTTTGTAAAGAACGGAGTAGAGGTCAGAGCCGACGAAAGGGCCATTTCAGTAATGGATGGGGCCGTCAAAGCATCCGAATCCGATTGGGATACAGAATACAACGATCTGATAATATCCGTGAAGTTAGTTGATTCGGTTGCAGAAGCGATACATTTCATCAATAAACACGGTTCACATCATACCGATGCAATAATTACAGAGGACAAAAAGTCAATAGCATTGTTCTCAAAAATGGTCGATTCTGCCGATGTGTTCATCAATACGTCAACAAGATTTTCTGACGGGTATAGATTTGGCAAAGGTGCAGAGGTTGGGATAAGTACAAATAAAGTACATTCAAGAGGCCCTGTGGGCATGGAGGGTCTGATGATCTACAAGTATATCCTGGTCGGTGACGGGCAGGTAGTAAAGGATTATGCAGGAAAGAATGCTAAGAAATTCAAGCATATTCCTCTGAATAAAAAGTTTGAATTCTGAGTGATACCATGGACAGAAAAGCGCTGCTCGCAGATATCGATACCGTAGTGATCAAAATAGGGACGTCATCTATCACCAAAGGTGATGGGGTTTCTTCAGACTTCATGGACTCTGTGGCCGAGCAGGTCAAGAAACTTAGGGATTCTGGGAAGAAAGTCCTTATCGTTACATCCGGGGCAATCGGTATAGGATTGCAGGCAATGCATGCAACACCTAAGCCGAGGGAGGTACCGATAAGACAGGCCGCAGCATCTGTTGGGCAAAGTATTCTGATGCAGAAGTGGAACGATAGCTTCCAGAAGAATGATTTGGTAATTGCGCAGATCCTATTGACCTTGGATTTCTATTCTGATCGTGAGAAATATCTCAATCTGAGGAATGCCATTCAGACGTTGCTTGAACATGGCGTTGTTCCAATCTTTAATGAGAACGATGCGATTTGTGTCAAGGAGATAGATGCCATGTTTGGCGATAATGATACATTATCGGCATATGTCAGTAGTAAGATGGATGCCGACCTCCTTGTGATATTATCTGATGTGGACGGTCTTTATGATAAGGATCCAAAGCTGTACACAGACGCGAAGCTCATCTCCACAATATCGGAAATAAACGAATCCGTCTTTTCTATGGCGGGAGGTACAGTATCAAGGGTCGGTACCGGCGGAATGAAGACCAAACTTCGTGCAGCAGAGATATGCAAGGAAGCTGGCTGTAACATGATGATCGTGAACAGTTCTATCTCAAACGTTATAATAAAAGCTGTTACCGGTGAGGACGTTGGAACGATCTTTGTCACTAATACCAAAGAAAGAAAGAAGAGTCGTTGGATTAAAGCA
>JBAZDV010000020.1:0-11887 GCA_041654195.1 Candidatus Methanomethylophilaceae archaeon
TACAGATAGATCATACGCACATCGGTGCCTTGGAAACAATGGCATATTGCCTTATTGAGAAACACAAATTCATTCAGGCAAAATTCTTTGCTGGAGCTATCAACGACAAGGAACCAGGGAATCCAACAGCAATAAAGATTCTAGATGAATGCAGGATTATGTCTAAGACCTAAAGTCTAGAACGGGTCTTTTTGTGAGTCAGCATTAATTCTTTCCAGAAATCAGGTGTGAACAATACCAATGCTGTTACAACTTCTAAACGGCCAATCCACATTATGAGGCTGAGAAAGATCTTTATGAATGGTGACATGGACTGATAATTACCCATTGGACCAAAATCACCAACTGCAGGGCCGAATGTTGTTATGCATCCTATTATCGATGAAATAGAATCTTCGAAGTTCACTCCGAGGAACATCAAAACGATTGAACCAACCATTATAGTAACTGTGAATGCCATGACGATTATGATCGTTGCGTTGATATTATCATCATCAAGACTTGAACCATTATACTTGATATCATAGACACCTTTTGGATGGAGCAATTTTTTTAGTCCGTTCCTTTCGTATCTGTAGAGAACAATCAGTCTTGAAATTTTAATTCCACCCGCAGTTGAACCGCTGGAACCACCCACAGCAGCGACGAGGAACAGCAATACTATAGCAGCCATTGGCCATGCAATGTAATCGACAGATGCAAAACCGGTAGTGGTTCCGGCAGAAACCACAGTGAAGGCAGTATCAACGAAATTAGAAATAATGTTATCGCCAAAAAATGCGTTCTCCCTATATATGATAAAAAATATCAAAAAGGACATTGCTGAGAGCCATAAGAACATAGTCCTGAATTCTTCATCCCTTGTATATGACAAGGGTTTCTTGTGATAAATTGCTTTAAAGTGGAGATAAAAATTTGAGCCTCCTAAGAACATGAAGACAATCAGAATAATTTTCACAATTATCCCATAACCTGCAATACTGTCGCCCTTACACATGAATCCACCACAAGATATTGTGGAAAAAGACATGCACAGAGAATCAAACAAAGTTACACCACTTAGTATCAATATGACGATCATGATGATTGTCAAGATCAAATAAATGGACATGAATTGTTTACCAGCATCCTTCATCCTCACAAAGAAGTTTCCTGATCCAGATCCTGACATTTCATTACCGAACAACGTCCTGCCACTGAAACCGATCATCGGCAAAATAAACAGGAAGATCATGATGATTGCGATACCACCAATCCATTGTGTCATGGACCTCCAAAGCAGTATACCGCTCGGCCAAGATTCTATGTCAGCCATTATTGTGGCGCCAGTGGTTGTAAATCCACTCGTAGATTCAAACAATGCATCTATTGTGGTCATCCCAGACAATATGAATGGGATCATGCCGAAAACAATTGCCACTAACCATACAAAGCCAATCATGAATATGCCACTCACAGGTTTAATGCGATCAGGCATTTTGAATAATAAAGTCAGGAAAAAGGACAGCAAAAAACCGACGGTCATTGGCCAAACAAAAGGAGCCAGAGGTTCATTGTTTGTAATGGCATAAAGGAGGCTTGGGATCAAAGAAAGGCTAAGTCCAAATAAGATTATACCAAGGATATGAACGGAAGCGCTCTCCCACTTGGAGAACATCCCGGAGATATAGTATCTTTTGAACATGAAATCCCCAATTAGATGTTAATATTGATTGTTGTACCAAACAGCCTCTCAAGTTTACTTATGCTGACATTGTATGTGAATACCAAGACCTTATCTCCTAATTTAAATTGAGTGTCCATACGTGGATAGATTGCTTTTTCGTTACGAATAATGCATGCGATACGTGCGCCATCGGGGAGATGAACATCGCCCAAATGTTCATTACATATTTTAGATCTTGAATCCAAATTAACACTAAAGAAAAGTTCTCCTTCTTTTTTCATTCTCAGAATAGCTTGTTCATCAGAAATCAAAGTTTTGGTAATCTCATTGGCAACGACACGATGATAACCAATTGTTGTTTCAATGCCTGTAAAATCAAATATATCTTCATATTCGACCATCGAATACCTGGAAATTATCTTTTTAACACCGAGTTTCATGCCCATAAGACAAGCTAAAAGATTTGTCTCATCAATGTCTGTAGTAGCAATTAGGACATCGGCCCTTCCGATATTTTCTGATCTTAGCAGATGCGGATCGACACAGCTTCCGTTGACAATGATGACATTATTAAAGTCCCTAGCAAGTTTTCTACATCTTTCTGCGTTTGGTTCAAAGAGTTTAATATATCTTTTTTTAGACTCGAGAATCTTTGCTGTATAAGAACCGGCGATACCGCCACCCATGATTACAATCTCACCAGCCTCATGTGCGACTCCCATCATTTGATTAAACTCTGTGATCCCTTTGGGACTTCCCAGAACACATACGCGGTCTCCGATATGAAGTTCCGTAGTTTCGTTGTTCAGAATAACGTCGTCATTACGATAAATGGCAACCACTGTCGATTCTTCTGGCAGTTTAAGATTAATTACGACACTTCCGATAATGTTCGTATGTTCTTCAGTCACCTCAAATGTTGCGAGTCCCATGTTCATTGACTCGATTGCTTCATAATCTACTGAATTTTCAAGAAGGGCAAGTGTGGCAATCTTATTGGAAGTAATGAGTTCAGGTGAAATAATCTGGTCAACGCCACTTGATGAAGTGTTTATAAAGTAGTCTGGATCCCTGATCTTCGCAATTGTTTTGATGGTACTTTTGATACGTTTGCTGATCATTGCGATGAATAGATTCTCTTCATCACGTGACGTTGTACAGATGATGACGTCGGCCTGATGACGTATTATGGCGCTTTCCAAAACCTTTGGACTTGCGCCGTCTTCGTGAAGAACTGAAACATTCAAGAGACTTTTTACAGTCTCTGCTTTAGAAATATCATCTTCGATGATAAGTACGTCGTGTATCGGGCTAAGCACTTCTGCCACTGTAAAACCAACACTTCCAGCCCCAACAATGATTATGTTCATGTTCTCATTCCTTTATCAAACCTATTCTGAAATTCTTTTATATTTTTTCCCTGCCAGTATTGCAGATACTACGCATAATACGCATATTATTATACATGCAATAAAGAACACATTCACCCACGAATCTGTTATTGTTTCTACACTTACAGAACCATCCGATATATCGCCGATGAAAGTATCATTGACAATAAAATTACCAAAATCTGAAAGTTTGAATGATGAAAGGTCAAAGTCAGTAAACAATAGTGTCATATCCTCAAAGAATGTTCCTACGGAGTATGGTGGATAATCGATATTGCCTGTAAATATCTCATCAACTGAAGGAATTTCTGTCTCTGCAGATACACTATCTGCGAGACCGACACATATGAAACATGCAATAAATATTGGCACCAGTGCGTAAAAGACTTTCATGTGCATTCCTACGGTAGGATTGAAGTCCTACCATATTAAGTAGTGCGCACGCGAAGACTACTTCTATAAGGTTTCAAGAAACAATTCTTTAAATCATACCTCAACAATCGAACATAGATGTGGCAGCAGATCGAGGAAGGATTTTGGCAAAAAAATCGTATTTCTAAAGTAGATAATGTTCTAGATGCAGTTTCAGAGATCATTGAAAATGTTAGACAGAATGGTGACAAGGCACTTATAGAACTTACAGAAAAATTTGATAAAGTCAAACTTAAAAAGATAGAAGTAACACGTGAGGACATTGAAGCAGCCTATGAAGAAGTGGACCCTGAGATTGTTGACGAACTGGAAACCGCTGCTCTTAACATCCAACGTTTCCACGAAATGCAATTGCCTGATGATCTCTGGCTCAGAGAGGTCGAACCCGGAGTGACACTCGGTGTAAAGAGCACACCACTTGAAAGGATCGGCTGTTACATTCCCGGCGGAAGAGCATCATATCCTTCAACTGCCCTAATGAGTATTATTCCTGCGCGTGTCGCGGGAGTAGACGAGATTGTGTGCTGTACGCCTTCCCCTGCTAATCCGATTACGCTTGTCGCAATGGACATCGCAGGTGCTGACGAGATATATTGCATTGGTGGAGTTCAGGCTATTGCAGGAATGGCATTAGGTACTGAGAGTATCGAACCGGTCCAGAAGATTGTTGGGCCTGGCAATGTTTATGTCACAGCTGCAAAGATGCTTTTACGCAATACGGTCGAAATAGACTTCCCTGCGGGGCCGAGTGAAATTGGCATCATTGCCGATTCTACTGGTAATCCCAAATTCATTGCTGCGGATATACTTGCGCAAGCAGAGCATGATCCCTCATCTGCTGCAGTACTCGTAACTCCTGATAAGGTGCTTGCAGATAGTGTAGGTAAAGAAATTGAAGTTATGATTAAGAAAGCTGCAAGGGCAGATATCATAAAAAATGCCCTGAACAATTCTGGATATATCATATGTGATTCCGTTGATCACGGAATTGAGATCATAAACGATATGGCCCCCGAACATCTTTCCATACAAACTGCCGATGTTCTGGATACGTTATCAAAAGTAAGGAACGCAGGGTCAATATTCATCGGCCCCTACACACCTGTAGCTGCAGGTGATTATGCATCAGGAACCAACCACATTCTTCCGACTGCAGGAAATGCAAAAGTTTCATCAGGTTTGAATGTTGCGCATTTCCGTAAAACTTCAACAGTCCAGATATTATCTAAAGAAGGATTGGAATCTCTTGCACCTACCATTGAAAAAATATCAACGTCAGAGGGATTGCAAGCACACTGTAATTCAGTAAAGATCAGATATCATACTGTAAGGAAATCATCTGAGAAGGATTGATTGTGTTAACAGGACGATCTGCAACAGGTTTATTAAGCTCAACAGCGAGGATAAATGTCTGATATTAACCTATATGACCAAAAATTATACATCAATCGAGAGCTGTCTTGGCTTGAGTTCAATCGAAGATGTCTTTGTGAGGCCGAGAATTCCAATATTCCAATATTGGAAAGAGTGAAGTTCCTGGCTATCTGCTACAATAATCTTGACGAATTTTATATGATTCGCGTTCCGGGACTGATACTTCAAGCTACAACAGGTGTGTCAACGATAACGCCTGACTATATTGATACGGATATTCTGATGGATACGATCTCCAAAACTGTGAATGATCTCATTAAAAGATATGAAGTTTGCTGGAAAAACATCAAAAAGAAACTTTCTGAGGTTGGAGTCAAAATAAAGAATATCGACGAGCTTTCACCCGAACAAAGAGAATGGGCCTCTTCTTTCTACAAGACAAGGATACATGCACTACTAACACCATTGGCACTTGATGTATCGCATCCTTTTCCATTTATTTCCAACAATTCCTTAAATCTTGCATTTAAACTTAAGAAGGAGGGGGAGATAGTTTATGCAAGAGTAAAGGTACCAATCAGCATCTTTAACAGGTTTGTTCAGATACAGTCGACTGATAATTCAAAGGAATATGTTCTTTTGGAAGATATCATCAAGGATTCTGCATCCTTACTTTTCCCTGGGATTGAAATATGTGGTTCCTACTCATTTAGTGTCACAAGAAATGCGGACATCAAAGTTACAATAGATGAGGCATGTGATCTGATGTCTGCCGTTGAGGAGAGCCTTGAAGGTCGTGATACAGGGTTTCCTGTAAGGATGTGCGTTGAAAGCAGTATGCCCAGAGATATGGCTCAGCTTTTTGCGAAAAATCTGAAACTAATGCCCTTGCAAGTGCTCCACAACAAAGATGCGATATTTCTTTCTGGTCTTTGGGAAATTGCCGATCTCAATTTACCTCAACTCAAAGAAAAACTCTACACCCCATATACACCTCAGGAGCTATCGGAGGATGCTAATCTCTTTGATGCGATCAAGAAGAGAGACTGGATCCTTTTTCATCCATATGAGTCATTCAGTACGATAATCCGTTTCATTCATGACTCTGCGATAGATCCTGCAGTACAGAGCATTAAAGTATGTCTTTACAGAGTAGGGAAGGATCCCTCGATCTTTCAGGCACTTAAGATTGCTAGAGAAAGAGGAAAAACCGTTTCAGTTTTAATGGAACTTCGTGCTAAATTCGATGAAAATAGGAATATTCAATGGGCAAAGGATCTAGAAAAAATCGGTGTTCATGTAGTATATGGTCCATTAGAGCTGAAAGTACATTCAAAGTTATTGCAAGTTGTAAGGCTCGAAGGTAAATCTCTCGTAAGGTATACTCATCTAAGTTCAGGTAATTACAATGTCAGTACTGCAAAACAATATAGTGACATTTCATTTCTAACAGCTAATCAGGAAATCGGAGAGGATGTTGGAGAGCTCTTCAATGCGCTTACTGGATATTTCGGTCCCAGAAACTATCACCATCTGCTCGTTGCACCGATAACCTTAAAAGATGTTCTAATTGAAAAGATCGAAAGGGAGATCAGGTATCAGGAGCAGTACAAGAATGGTTATGTTGCGATGAAAGCGAATGGTCTGATCGATGCAGACATCATTGCAACATTGTACAAAGCTTCCATTGCAGGTGTTAAGATCGAGCTCGATATCAGGGGACTGTGCTGTCTCCGTCCCGGAATACCTAATATTTCAGAGAATATCCGGGTCACAAGTCTGGTTGACAGATTCTTAGAGCATTCCAGGATATACTATTTCAATAACAATGATGAGCCAGAGATGTACATGGGATCGTCAGATATGATGCCCAGAAATCTCATTGCAAGAGTTGAGGTTCTGTACCCAATATTAGATAAAAAAATGATGGTCTCGATACGTGAGAATATTTTGAAGATACACCTTGCAGATAATGTCAAAGCAAAGATGTTGTTATCGAATGGTTCATACGTTTCAGTACCAAAGAAGGGAAAGAAAAGTTTACGTTCTCAGCAATGGTTTATTGAAAATAGAGGCATCTGGCATGAGTGATGATCATAAGATCGTTGGATTCATGGATATAGGCACAAACTCAATCCATTTATTGGTTGTGGAGTTCATCCCCGGTACGACAGGGGTCGAGATCTTCCATGATAAACAATCCGTCCGCCTCGGAGAAAGTCTGTATAAAGATGGAAAGATCGATCAAAATGCAATCAATAAATGTCGTTTGGTTACAGACAGGTTCACGATCGCTGCAAAAAATCTAGGTGCATCTGAAGTGATCGCATTTGCCACATGCGCAGCAAGAGAGGCTGAAAACAGATCAGAACTCCTTGATGCATTGTATTCTGACGGTCTTGATGTTAGGATTATTCCAGGTGAAGAAGAGGCTCGATTGATCAAACTGGGCATCCTCGGTGCTTCCGGCCCTAGAGAGAATATTTTACTAATCGACATAGGTGGAGGAAGCACCGAGATATCTATCTCAAACGGAAGGGAAAATCTCTATCTTGACAGTTTACCCATAGGTGCTGTCAGATATTCGTACGGCTTTCCTTTCAACACTAACGAACCGATTTCTGATGAGGGATACAAAAGCTACCAACGTAACGTAGATCTTAATTCGTATCGTGCATCAAAGAAGATCAGAGAATTGGGTTTTGTTAAAGCGATAGGTTCATCTGGTACATTGGAGACCTTGGCAGATCTGTGTTCAGAATCCAGAAATGGTGATTCTTCTTATTTCACGCTAGATGAGCTCGTACCTTTGATGTCAAGGTTAAGGAAAATGAATTCAGAAGAACGCTCCAAAGTACCTAAGATGGGACAGAACCGTGTGGATATCATTGTTGCAGGAGGTTCAATCGCAGAAGAACTGATGTTAAAATTTGGCATCGAAAAGATCGAGATCAGTCATTCTGGTCTGAAAGAGGGGATGAAGATCGATTATCTTTTAAATCATGGCATTGTAAATTTTAATGTCAGAGAATCCTCTGTGAAAGCTTTGGCAACAAGATGTCAATATGACCAAACACATGCTGAAGAAGTAAGGGACAAGACATTTTTAATATTCGATCAAATGAAAGCACTTGGAATACATGCAATGACTGATGAACAGCGATCATTATTGGGTTACGCAGCTATTCTTCATGATATAGGAGAATTCTTCAATTATCAAAAACACCACGTAAATTCCTACAATATAATAATCAATTCCAATATGCTTGGTTTTGACTGCGGGGAGATCAATGCCATTGCACTTATGGCACGTTTTCATCATAAAAAATTTCCAACGAAAGACGATCCACTCTTTCTGGAGTCAAATCGCGGAAACATTATGGACATTATGAGATGCATCCTGATACTGAGAATGGCCGATTCCATGGACAGGCATCACACCAGATCTGTGAAGGATATCAAACTGAATGTCCACAATAGTGTGGTCACTCTCGAATTGTACTCTGATGAGGACATAGGCATGGAAATTTGGAAATTGGAAGATCTCAGACACGATTTTGAAATTGTATTTGGTAAGGAACTCAGATTGATGCACAAAGAGTTAACATATGTAAAGAATGATAATAAATAGAGAGATGGTTATCACCCATCTAACACAAGAGACGGCCCCTTGCAATCGAATCCAAAAGATTCGATCGTCTCTTGTTACCATCTTCTCTCATTCTTCGCATCCATGAAGGTAGATTATCGACTTTCTTCTTTTTGAATGCAACTGTGATCAAATTGATTATGGAATGACACAATTCCCATAATGTCATATCTCTCTAAGATGCGCATATCCTTTCTAAAGGATTAGATATTCGAACCACCATGTAGAAGTATGAGCATAAGGAACGTTCTTGAGGATTATAAAAACGGCCTGATCAGTGCTGAGGAGGCTGAAAAGGTACTTCGAATGGATTATATCGACAATCTGAAAGACAATGTATTATTTGATCGTTCCAGACAAATGAGGAAGAATATTCCAGAGGTCGTATATGCTTTGTCAAAGACTCCTGCAACCGTTGCAGACATCGCTACTCATGCTGAAAAAATCATGTTGATATCAAAAGCGGGGGAAGAGCATTATGAAGCTGTTCTAAAATCAATACCTGATGCCATTTACAAAAGAGATGCGAAACTTATAATTATTGGTAAAATGCCTGAAAAAAGTGGCGGAAAGATAGGGATAGTTACTGCGGGTACTTCTGATATTCCTATCGCTAAAGAAGCAAAAGCCATGGCAGAGGCAATGGGTGTCGAATGTATAACATTTTTCGATATTGGCGTTGCAGGTGTACATAGAATTCTGAAACCAATGAAGATCCTACTTGATGAGAATGTTGATGCAATCATTGTGGTCGCAGGAATGGAGGGTGCGCTTCCGACAATAATATCATCTTTATCCCCTGTCCCAGTGATTGGCGTTCCTGCCTCAACAGGTTACGGTATGGGCGGTAAGGGCGAAGCCGCCCTTCTTTGCATGCTTCAAACATGTTCACCAGGCCTTTCCATCGTAAATATCGATAATGGAATAGGTGCTGGTGCCGTTGCAGCCCTCATAGCCAAAAGACACTGTTAAAAAGGATGATATAAGCATAATCCTTATGCCAATCCATATGGCAGAGGGCACAGTATTCTTTGACAAGATGGTCGATTTTAATGCCAGCAATAACGCTTCTGGTCTTTGTATCATCTGCAAGGGTGCCAGAAAACTTTGTGGAAAAGATAGATGCCCTCTGATGATAAAATTTTATTCTCAAAGCAAAACAATACCTTTGATGAATTCTAAAGATCTTGAGGGCAGCAGTCCACCTGCGGTTTTTGTCGGAAGATACGGTTATCCCAAGGTGGATATAGGGCCTCTTCTACCACCAGAGTTCGGTGACACATCAATAATGGATACGCCCGAGATGTGGGTCGGCAAAAGTATTGATGAGATCGTTGATTTTAGATTTAGACTTGTAAGAGGAAAATATCGTATAGATGCAAAAAATTTTAAGGCTGCCGGAAGGATTGTGGATCAGGTACAGGAACTTGCTCTTACAGAAAAACCTATAGAGGTGGAGGCGAATTTTTCTCAGAGACCCAGAGGAAGGGTAATTCTTGATGATGAGGTACAGCCTTTCGGGCCGTCTGCACGTATGGAACAGATGAACACAGGTAATGGAAGATTTGAAAAATATTTGGAAAAAAGTTTTTATGACACCGATATGAAATCCGTCGATGCTGTGGTGAATGCATACAAGAACGGTACTTTGATATCTGAAATTCAAAAAGCATTTTCCGTAGGTACCATGGGCATTGATAAGAACCGAAGATTTGTCCCAACCAGATGGAGTATTACTGCTATTGATGACATCATAGGCAAAAATCTTCTTAAAGATACAAAATACAACAACACTATTGATGAATTCAGAGTCTATCAATGGGAAGAATTAGACAATAGGTGGTGTATCATGATGATGCCCTGCACATGGCGTTTTGAGCTTATCGAAGCATGGTATCCGAATACAACATGGAATCCGACAGGTAAACAGATTGAAATGATTTCAGATTGCGAATTTTTTGACGGAAGGTCTGAATATGCGCACATCGGCGGATGTTATTATGCTTCCAGGATGGCAGTGAATGAACTATTGATAGAACAAAATAGGACCGCAGGGGTCGTGATATTCAGAGAAGCGCATCCTGGATATATTATGCCGGTCGGCGTCTGGAATGTAAGAGAAAATGTACGTGCCGCATTGAAAACGAAGCCTTTGAAATTTGATTCGTTAGAAGGGGCATTGACTCAGATCGAAAAGATAATGGATATTCCGAGAAAAACATGGCTGACACATTCTGGCATTATCAAAGATTACATGACACAGCGGAGGATTGAGGACTATCTCCAGCTTGTATGACTTTACAGACGCTGATGCTTGGGACGGCCCGTATAAAGTTGTTGAATGCAAAAAAGCCCTCTCCCCATCAAAACTTCCTGATATTGATTATGCTCTGAACCCTTATGGCGGATGCGCACATGGGTGTGTATATTGTTATGCACCGGAAGTAACACACTCATCTTGGAATGAATGGCGAATAGTCCGTGTAAAAAGTAATGTTGCCGAACGTTTGGGTAAAGAATTATCATACGTAGATGGTGTAATTGGTATCGGAACAACTACGGATCCATACCAGTACGCAGAGTCTAGGTTCAGATTGACAGAGCAATGCCTTCATATACTCAAGGAAAAAGACTGTAGAGTTCATATACACACAAAATCAGATCTGATCCTGAGGGATGTTGATCTGATCCAGGAAATGAAAAGCACTGTGGGAATTACAGTAACAAACATCGATGATCGCGCATCCAAGATCACTGAACCTGGCGCACCGCTTCCTTCAAGAAGATTTTTGGCTTTGAAGAATCTATCAGAGGCAGGTATCGATACATATGCGTTAGTAGGGCCCGTATTGAATTTACTTGAAGGTAGAGAGAGAGATTTTGTCGATGCTGTACTATCGACAGGAACGAAGAAAATATACATAGATTCGCTGAATAGTCGCCCTCTGCTGTCGGAAAGACTTTCCAAGATGAATATTGTTGGTTCTTCTGCTGCGTTGGAGAAAATACGTAGACTTGCTTCTAAAGATGGTCTCTGGGTCTATGATGTCTTCAATCGCTTTTGATATCTGGGTACATTAAATATTTGCGACAATCATACACTGAATTGTGGATATATTAATATAGAAGAACAAAATTACTGTAGTTCAATAAGGAGATACATACAATGTATGGTTCTGGAAATGGCAATCAACCGATAATCGTGCTCAAGGAAGGCACAGAGAGGAGTAAAGACAAAGAGGCCCAGTTCAACAACATCGCAGCCGCAAAAGCTGTTGCAGACGCTGTAAGATCAACACTTGGCCCCAAAGGGATGGATAAAATGCTTGTTGACACCATTGGTGATGTTGTAATTACCAACGACGGTGTAACAAT
>JBAZDV010000021.1:0-11311 GCA_041654195.1 Candidatus Methanomethylophilaceae archaeon
CGTGCATGAATCCTCAGTTCTTCTTAGATTTCTCAAAGTCCGCAATGAACTTCTTGATACCTTCATCGGTCTTAGGATGTGAGACCATCAGTTTCAACACATCGTACGGAATTGTAGCAATGTCGCAACCTACAGACGCCGCTTCTAAAACGTGCATCGGATTCCTTATACTTGCCGCAATTATCTCCGTTTCAAAACCATATATTCTAAAGATTGTTGCAATCTGTGAAACTACCTCAGAACCATATTGTCCACTATCATCTAGACGACCCACGAATGGAGAAACGAATGCTGCACCAGCCTTAGCTGCCAAAAGTGCTTGCTGAGCTGAGAAGATAAGCGTGACATTCACTTTGATGCCTTCAGAAGAGAGGACTTTTGTCGCTTTCAGAGTTTCAATGCACATTGGAAGTTTCACATTGATATTGGGATGTATCTTCGCAAGCTCACGGCCTTCTTTGACCATTCCCTCTGCGTTCATCGACATCGCCTCCGCTGAGATTGGTCCGTCAACGATCTCTGCAATCTGCTTGACACATGTCCTGAGGTCCGCGCCCTCTTTTGCAATAAGACTAGGGTTGGTAGTTACTCCGTCAAGAATTCCCCAACTGTTGACCTCTTTGATTCTCTCGATGTTGGCTGTATCTATGAATATCTTCATTCTTCTCTCCCCTTATTTCTTTGAAATTGATTTTTTGGCCGCTGATACAATATCATTTGCAGTAAGTCCGTATTCCTTCAACAAAATATCGACCTCACCAGATTCACCGAATTCATCTTTTGTTCCGATTCTGGTCAGTGGCGCATTGAAATCTTCAGAAAGATATTCTGCCACCGCTGATCCCAATCCGCCAATAATACTGTGCTCTTCGGCAGTTACGACACAACCCGTCTTCTCGACAGATTTTGCAATAGCGACTGTGTCCAACGGTTTGATCGTAGACATATTGATTACCTCAGCAGAGATCCCTTCCTTGAAAAGTACCTCTGCCGCATCCATACATGACGATACCATTTGACCAGTACCAATAAGTGTTACATCTTTTCCTTCCCTCAATACAGTTGCCTTTCCGATGGTAAACTTCACATCCTCTGGCATTATTGTAGGAAAATCACTACGGCCCATTCTCATGTAACATGGGCCCTTGTAATCTGCCATGGCCATCACCGCCGCATATGCCTCATATGCATCTGCAGGTGAAATGACAACCATATTTGGAAGCGCGCGCATGATCGCCATATCCTCAAGCGCCTGATGCGATGCTCCATCTGCACCCACACTAATACCACAATGAGTGGCAACGATCTTTACATTCATTTTCGGATATGCAATAGAAAGCCTGATCTGCTCCCAACAACGACCAGTGGCGAATACTGCAAAGGTTGATGCAAAAACGGTCTTTCCAGAAGCTGCGAGTCCAGATGCTATACCGGTCATATTCTGCTCCGCAATACCGACCTCAATGAATCTCTCCGGTGCCACCTTTTTGAAATCTGATGTTTTAGTCGAACCTGCAAGATCTGCATCCAGAACGACAACATCTTTTCTGGTCTTGGCAAGCTCTACTAACGCTTTTCCGTAATACGCACGCTGCGCTAAACGTTTACTCATTACAGGCCTCCTTCAATTCCTTTAAAGCCTGCTCATTCTCATCACATTTACAACATCTGCCATGGAATTCAACATTATTTTCCATAAAAGATACACCTTTTCCTTTGGTAGTATCAAAAATAATGACTGTTGGACCATCTTTAAATGAGTTTGCTTCGATAAATGCTGCAACGACCTTACTTACATCATTACCATCCGTTTCAATGACATTCCATCCGAATGACAACCATTTGTCAGGAAGCGGGTCCAATGCCATTGTATGCTCCGTATCACCTGAACTCTGTAAGCGATTGCGGTCAACGATCGCAATGAGATTGTTCAATTTGTAATTGGCAGCGAACATCATAGCTTCCCAGTTTTGTCCACTCTGCAATTCGCCATCGCCTAAAAGACAGTAGGTTTTGTAATCCTTCTTGTCCATCTTTCCTGCGTATGCTATACCGCAACTCATGCTCAGACCTTGACCCAAAGAACCTGTGGACATCTCAACACCAGGAAGTTTGTCTCTTACTGGATGACCCTGTAATCTTGATCCGAATTTTCTCAATGTCAACAATTCATCAACAGAAAAATAACCTGATTCGGCCAGTGCTGCATAGTAAATGGGAGCAACGTGTCCTTTGGACAGGACAAAACGATCTCTTTCCTCCCAAGAAGGTTTTTTGGGATCGTGCTTCAATACCTTGAAGAACAACACTGACATTATCTCAGCCGAAGACAAGGATCCACCTGGATGTCCTGAACCTGCAGCCGTTGTCATCTCAATGACATGCAACCTTAGCGTATTGGCCATCTTTTCCAGATTCTTTGTGTCGTCCATCTAGTCTCCCCGCTTTTCCATTTATACTCAATCGCTCTCGATCCTGGGGGCCAAAAGATATTTCACTGTACCGTTTCCGTCCATGAGATCAAAGAACAGCTGAACCGGATAATCATTATCCAGTTCGATTTTGACAATCATGTCCGACGGAACAGCTTTAACCAGATTAGAGAAATAATCCAACGGGAACAAACTACATACACGATTCGGTGCCTGCAATCCGACGAGCTGCGATTTCTCTAATCTAAGATTCACAGAATCCGTATCGCCTTCGCATGAGAGCTCAAACGATTCAGAATCTGCAATCAGTGCAATATGATCCGAGATCGATTCTGAAGCTCTAATACCTCTCTGAAGCTCTGCGACAGAGATCTGAATACTTGCGGAAAGCTCCAACTGAGGAACCTTCGGATCACTCATGCTTGAAGTATCGACAAGATTCATGCGTCTTGTAATATTTCCAACCTTGAATATCAATCTTCCATGATCCTCATCTTGCTCCATAGAGATTATGTCTCCGGAACTGGCAAGCTTCAGCACATCTTTGACCTTATCCAGATCAACACCGATTTCTGTACTGTCTGCCGAATAGCTTTCAAAAGCCTTTGCCCCTACGGTCAACTCTATCATGGCTACATGCGCCGGATCCACTGCCTTTAAGCTCATCCCTTCAGAATCAATTGTGAACCTGACCTCATCAATCAAGGTCGAGATGATATTGACCAACCCTTTTAGGGCGTCCGATCTTATCTCTGCTTTGAACAAACTCATCACCACATTTTAAGCCGTTTGTAGGTACTTATCAGTATTCCCTCCAGGAATGACTGCATTTACAGCAACGATAGATCCTGGTTTCGGGTTCATCTGCAGCGCGAGTCTGTCTTATCACGAAATATGCCTCCGTATTGGCACACTCTGGACAAATGATGCGTGTCTTGGGAAGTGTCGCTATGTTCTCGGAGATCACAGTGGTCTCTTTGTACTTTGCATCAGTGGTAAAATGCTCTACCTCGCTTCCAATTTCTTTCTCAAAACCACATTGAGCACAGATATATTTCCCATCTTTAGGAAACATCATCGATCCACATGATGAACAAAACAAACTTTCAGCCTCTACCTGTCTGCAAATAGCTGACCCTATAAAATAATATTGTTAAAGAAGACGCGCGTACGCAGAAATCAAACGTACTTGTAATCATCTTCCGGCGAGGATTTTACTGCCGCAGAATCGGATTTACGGTCTGTTTTGTGTAAAATACCTGCAAATGGTCCTTCTTTTTGCTCCGTCTCACAAGAAGATGTCGGTGTTGCCACCTTAGGTGACATTTCCACTGTTGCAGTGACCGCTGCAGTTTTTACCGTCACTTCTTTGATCTTCGATGCTGGCGCAGTAGCAGTAGCCATACTATTCACACTAATCGCTCTGTAATCATCAAAGCTTTCAAACCCCAATTTCTTACCCATCAAATGCATCTCTAAGGAACGGGCATGACGTGATGGGGTCGCTGCATACGATGACTGAACGAGAAGACGTGCTTCTTTTCTTGACTGATCTGCAAGAATGCCCCCAATGAAACCAAAAGCTATGGTAATGAGGTAAAGCTCAAAATTTATTGATATCTCGCCCGTTGACGTGTAAAACGCCCCCAGATAAGACAGCCCTGACGCTAGAATATCACCCAAGACTGGTGAGGTCTCTGCTATGGCTGCTACCTTCGCTTCGGCATCACCTGAAAGAAGACCATCGATCGAGAACAATCCTACCGACAAGATCAAAAGGATCCCAAGGACGGCTGCCACGGCAACAGTTGTTGCGAATACGCCGCGAGCAGGCGAACCTGCTCTCCTGCCTCCGATATAGCCCGCCACCATCTGTCCGATGATTGGAATCCAGCATAGAAGGAATGACAAAATAAACGTCAACCACGTGGCTGACTTTACATCATATGCACTATTGGAATCGGTTCCTAGCACCTTACCCACAGCGCCTATCACCGCAACACCTGTACCCGAGGTGTCACTGCTACCTTTGTTTGACACATGCATCCCTTTTGTCGGCTCTATGTCCGACAAATCCAAATATGGAATTTATCTATATATAACCATTTGGTACAGACCCATTGATATTTTATATGAAGCGTACAAAAAAGGCCGTTGACACTTCACCAACTTAAATATATCAGTAGTGTTTAAAGTAAATATCATTCGCACGCGCAACGCGTGCATTCACACTCACAGTCCAAAGGGGAGTGGTACGCCGCCCTCTTTTCACAAAGTCCTCCATACGAAGGAGGCATCATAAAAAATACGGAGATATAGTTAATGGAAATGAAATTTAGATTCCTTGGCGGTGCAGAGATGGTAGGCCGCATGGGAATGACCATGGAAGGGGCCGGAAAAACCATTTTGATTGAATATGGAATGAGCCCGACCAAACCCCCAGAATACCCTTTGCAGGCACCTAGGGTGGATCACACACTTTTAACACATTGCCACCTTGACCATTGCGGTATGGTACCCGCAATTTGCGGAAGAGATAAATGTGAACTTTTTACCACACCACTCTCGGCAGAGGTTGGCGAAATCATGATGTACGACAGCCTAAAGATTGCTAAGGCAGAGAATTACCCCCTGCCTTACACTAACGGCGACATTGAAAGGACGATGAAAAATGTTGTGCCTATCACATTTGGCGATACAATTGAGTTGGGAAAAATCGAAGTTACCATGCATTCCGCGGGACATATCCCCGGTGCAGCAATGTTCCAATTTGGTGTAGATACGACTACCATTTACTCAGGTGACATACACACCGTTAGACAAAGATTGGTAGACGGTGCAAAACCTGTAGACTGCCACAATCTTTTCATCGAAGGAACTTACGGCGGACGTGTACATCCTGATAGAAAAACCGTTGAAAAAGAATTCTTAGACAAGATCGCCGAGGTCGTAGACCGCGGTGGAACTGTTCTGATACCCAGTTTTGCCATAGGGCGTACACAGGAGATCATGATACTTTTGAGGAATCTCGGCTACGAAATGTGGATTGACGGCATGGGACGTTCAGTTACCCGCCTATACCTTGATTATCCAGAATATCTGGCTGATGCAAAGGCCTTAAAAACCGCCAAGAGAAAGTTCAACGAGGTCAGAAACGCTAATATGAGAAAGGATGCTGGCCGCGCAGAGGTCATTGTGACCACGGGCGGTATGCTTGACGGTGGCCCAGTACTTGGATACCTGAAACGCCTAAAGGACGATCCCAGAAACGCTGTCCTTCTGGTAGGATATCAGGCAGAGGATACTAACGGAAGACTCCTTATGGATAGCGGCTGCGTGATGGTCGAAGGTGAGATGATCAAGATAAACTGTGAAATACAGAAATTCGACTTCTCTGCACATGCAGATCATCCTCAGCTTATACAGTTCATAAGAGACTGCAACCCTGAAAACATCATCATCATGCATTCAGAAACAAGAGAATTGTTCCTCGATGATCTGGCAGACTATAATGTGATTCTTCCTGAAACTGGAAAAGAATTTACATTGGATATTTGAACATGGATCATATACAGCAGTATCTAGATGAGGACATCAGATCCGGCGACATCACCACAAAGATGTTCGTTCCCGATATTGACGGCAAAGCCATCATCACATGTGAGGAAGATGCGATCGTTGCAGGTCTCGAAGAAGCTGTTGACGTATTCAGCAGAATGAACGTCGTTGCTGAGATGCTCATTAAAGACGGCACCCAAATAAAAGCAGGTACTGTCGTGATGAAGATGGTCGGTCCCCTGAGAGGCATCACTACTTGTGAAAGGGTCGCATTGAATATCATGATGAGAATGAGTGGCATCGCGACAACTACAAACGACGCTACCCAGATTTGTAGAGCAAAGAACAGCAAGGTCATGATTGCCGGAACAAGAAAAACCACCCCGGGATTTAGGAAATTCGAGAAAAAAGCCATTGCTCTGGGAGGTGGAGACCCTCACAGGTATGGTCTCGACGATCTTATTCTCATCAAGGATAATCACATCAAAGCAGTAGGTGGTATAGCTGAGGCAATGGAAATTGCAATGGAAGCACCGTTCTCTATGAAGGTAGAAATCGAGGTAGAAAATATCAGAGATGCGGAGATCGCAGCGAAATGCGGTGCGGATATCATCATGATAGATAATCAGCCTCCGAAGATCACCACTGAGATTTACGACCTCATAAAGTCCATCAATAAAAACATCAAAGTAGAAGCATCTGGAAAGATCACACTGAATAATGTCGCAGATTACGCAAATTCTGCAGACATAATATCAATGGGCTGCCTCACACATTCCGTAAAAGCGATACACTTTTCATTGGATATTCAATGATCATTGACCACGATGGAATTTTGTGATGTCTATTTCCCATCCCATTGCCATTGCGACTATTTCAGCAATATGATATGTTCTGTAACGTGCAACCATATCAAACTGCATAAAACAAAAAGGACATGATGTCACCACCCCATCCGCACCCGTCGCTTTGAAAGAATTAACAGATTCGCCTAATATTGCTTTTGATAATGTATCATCGATCATTGATACACTTCCACCACAACAAAGGTTCGCCCTAGGGTATTTCGGCATGGCACCTGTAGCTTTGACAATTTCAAACATCATAGAATTGGCTGAAAGCCCTTTTTTGGAACAAACAGCTTCACAGTGACATCCAGGAAACACGGCAAGTTTAAGATCCTGTTTTTTCACGACATTCTTCTTTATCGATTCAAGATTCTCATAAAGGATCTCAATGAATCCTTTTACTTCTGAAACAGCGACCTGCCTGTCTATTTTTTCAAGAACATCCTTTGCTTCGTCTTTTCCTTTTTGATCTTTCAATCTTTGAGAACACTCTGACAACGAGACAGAACAGCCATCACATAATGTAACGATGTCTTTTCCATCAGCGATCGAGTGCAATCTTGATGCCACTCCGAACCAACCATCCTCACTCAATGATCTAAGACCGACGGGCTCCATACAGCATGTAGTATCCTGCATATCATCCATTCTGATGTTCAGTTTGTCTATTATAAATCTGACCGCAGATTCGATGAATGGCAATCTTGCAGGTATAACACAACCCGGATAAAGGACAAGATCACTCATTAAATCCCGCCCTCTTCAGAATAATTTTGGATTCGTTCAGTGTTCTTTCCTCTATGACCTCGACTGATAGTCCAAGTTCTTTTCTCACAGATTCCATTCTGCCTATGGGAATGAATATTTTTCCGCCTTTGAACATCTGTTGTCCTGTTTTCTTGAAACGATCCGGGACATTCTCACTGACGCTCCTTAGGGATGTCATCATTTGTGTGACGTTGATCTCTACCGGGCACACCGCTGAACACCTGTGACAGATAAGACATTTCCATATATCCTTGACATCAACACCATCCAATACTGCCTGTACAGCTTCGTGTGGTACAATACCTCCATTACGTGCACTTGGACATACACTTGTACAATTTCCACATCCGATACATCGTTCAAGACCTAATTCTTTGATCAAATATGTGTTTGATATCATAGAATCCTCAGAGATTCTGGTAGGAATACCTCAACGCCTCAATCACTGGAAGCGACTGACCTAGAAGGAATGTTTCTAATGCGCCGCCACCAGTACTGACATAAGAGAACCTGTCGGTAAGGTCGAATGTATCCGCCGCACCAACAGTGTGCCCGCCACCGATGACCGATTGACCCCTCGATTCAATCATAGCGTTCATGAGTTCTTTGGTACCGACACCAAATCCTTCTTTTTCATACATTCCGGCAGGACCGGACATGAATGATGTCCTTGACGACAGAACGACCTTTTTAAATTTCTCTATTGATTCGTCGCCGATATCTAATGCTGGCTCTGCAGTAGGCATGTCTCCTATCAGCACAGAAACTCTCTTTCCGGATCTCTCAACAGCAACATCTATGGGCAACAATATACGCTGGCCATACTTCGACATTATATCTCTTGCTGCTCGAAGGTTCTCCTCAGTAAGTTCCTCCCTCAGTGCATTGACCGATACCTCGCCAATATCAACGCCTCTTGCCAGAAGGAAGGCATTACCTGCCAATCCAGTAAGAATGACACTGTCAGCCATTCTGCTTCCAAGAACATGATCTATCATTGCAGAGGCATCACCAAATTTGGCACCTCCTAGTATAAAAACCGATGAACGACGCGGTTCATCGAAAATTGCCTTCAGTGCGAAGATCTCTTTTGCCATCAACCTTCCAGATGCCGATGGTACCTTTACGGGAAATCCTACCAGCGAACATTGCGACCTGTGTGCCGCACCAAATGCATCACAAACATAATAGTCAATCATCGGTGCAAGCTCTTTAACCAACTGAGATTCCGCATGTCCGAACATATCAACATTTGCCGTTTCGATATCCAGTTCTCTGACATTACCAAGAAGCAAAACCTCGCCGGGTTCCAGATCATTTATGGCTTTCTTCGCTTCAGAACCAAATATATCATTGACGTATTTCACCGGACTGTTGAGATGTTTAGCCAGTCTTTTGGAATGCTGCTCCAACGGAATGAAATCCCATTTTCCTTTTCTACTCTGATGTGCGAGTATAACCACTTTGGCCCTCTTTCCCATCAATTCACGAACAGTAGGAATTATCCTCCTTATCCTAGAATCGTTGATTATCTCCAATGACCCTTTGTCCAGAGGGCAGTTTATGTCCACTCTGAGCAGAACGGTCTTATCCTTAAAGTTAAAATCTTCCAAAGTGTGAAAATCCTTCATATGCTGACCTTCAGATACCCATCGCCTTATTGGTCTTGGCCATAGATCTCGCAGCATCCTCTTCTACCTTACACATCGACCTGATACAATCGATATTCTCAGGTATCACATCGCTTTCCTGATGGACCGCCTGATAATAGTACAGTGTGTTACCGACAACTTTCACACCATCTTCCCAAATAACGATCTCATACATGTCACTGCGCGATCTCCCCAACTCTCTAGAAAGTTCCATGATCTGTGCTGTAGATTTGACCCCCTCTTTGCTCTTGACGAGTTTTATACGAGGATTTTTTCTCCAAAGATTGAGAACATCCTCGGTTGTGGCATCAGAACCGAGCTCCACTATCACAGTGTGCACGTGCATCAATGTGGTCGGGACCTTAACTGCCATTGTCTGAATATCAAGCCAAGGCATGACACTCTGCACGTCTGGACCATGATGTGTCGGTATTTTTACTGAAGGTTCTATTGCATTGATCGGCCCGACCTTACTGTCTCCAGGATCGGCACTTCTTCTGATAAGAGTGACGAATGCATGTTTTATCTTGAACTTTTTATCCAAGGGGTAAAGCGTTCTCAGAAGCCCAGTAGTATTACAGGAAACAACACGAGAAAATTGCGCACCCCATGATTCTTTGTAATTTGCAATGGCATTGAATGAGATGCCAGTAAGGCTGTGATCCTCTCCTCCTTGCCAAATGGCCTTGATGCCCGCTGCAGCATATTCCGCCTTGTACTGCTCAGAAACGTCTCCAGGTGTACAATCAACAATGATATCTACATTTTTGTAAAGGTCCTGAATCGTTCCTGCAGTCTTTATACCTGCATCTTTGAACGCCTGGACACTGCTCTCCGGTACATACAAAGGAAACCCCAATTTTACTGCAAGCTCCGCCTCATATGACGGCCTGGTTTTTGTAACACCAACGATCTCCATATCATCTTGTTTATTGACAGCTGTGGCTACTCTTTTTCCAATAGTTCCGTATCCGTTGATTCCGACCCTAACCTTCATTGGATCTCCTCCCGATGACTCTGATATGGCATACCCTTAAAATAAAGTTGCTTAGGGTACATGTCCACGCCCACAATAAAGATCTATATGCTCCAAGCACGGGCAATGAATTCTTTGTCCTTACGAACCTCTCTCGGACCATTACTATGATCGCCTTTATCTTCACCATATTCTGGTTTGATCTCTTTTCCCGAGAACATTCCAACGACCCCTGCAACCACTTCTGCCGTTGCACGAAGATGATACCCCCCCTCTAAAACAAATGCAATCTTTCCGCCTTTGGCTGTATCAAAGAGCCTCTTACACAGTTCGATATAACCCTGTGTGTTCAGCAGCATATGCGAATTTGGATCACAATAGTGACCGTCTACACCGAGGCTCACTACTATTAATTCGGGGTCGTATTTCTTTATGACAGGTATTATTATTTCATCCATTGCCATAAGATAACTCCTGTTCCCAGAACCCGATGGAATCGGAATATTGATGTTAAAATTCTTTCCCTTTCCTTCGCCACTGCTCTCCAAATAACCAGAATTCCAATAGAAATTGGCCTCGTGAATGGAGATTACCATCACATCGTCCCTATCGTAGAATATCTCTTCCGTACCGTTGCAATGATGCACATCTATGTCTACAATGGCGGTCTTTTTTTTCGCATTATCGACCGCTACCGCGACATTATTGATATAACAAAAGCCACCCATGTGATCCTTGCCCGCATGATGTCCAGGGGGTCTTGTCAACCCTATGGTCGGATGACCTTCCAATGCAGATTTTACCGCAGTTACCGCAACCGATGCGGACAACATCGCCAATTTATAGGTATCATCATGCAAAAATGTATCCGGATCAATAGGATAGTTCCCGCCTTTCTTCAATATCTCGATGTGCGCTTTGGTGTGTACTCCGTAAAGCATATCCTCAGTGATCGGCTCTGGTTCGATGACGTCGTGCCACAGATCCTCCTTCTCAAGCTTCTTTTTCATTGTTTTGAGCCTTAGCGGGGATTCCGGATGATCCACCCATTGTGTGTGGTCCAAAAGTTTCTCACAA
>JBAZDV010000022.1:0-11309 GCA_041654195.1 Candidatus Methanomethylophilaceae archaeon
GGACGACCTAGAATGCCCTGAAAATATCTATGTGGAAGACATTGGTGTTCTTGAAAAGAAGCTGTCAAAGTACACTGAGTAAATATTTTCTTAATTCTGCCCTTTGAGTTTTGATTTATACATCTTCTAGTGTACTATTGCAAACATACACACTTTTTGATTAAGACTATGACCTATACATATGTTATTCACTTTTTTATTTATTTTAACAATAAAATTGGTAGATTGTTAGACATTTGTCTAATATAATTTACTTAAAACATATTGTTGGAAATGAATAAAAGAGAACAATCATAAAGACCGAGATCTGTTTGGATTGTCAATTGCCATATTTATTGCGATCTGGTCCATACTCATATACGCACCTATGGCTCACTGGGTTTTAGGCGGTGACCTATTTGCGGAATACCTGACCGCACTTGATTTCGCAGATGGTACTGTTGTTCACATATGCGCAGAAACAACTGGTCTGACACTTGTATTGTTTGCAGGTAAACGTAACGAAAGTATCTTTGAAGATCGCCTGGGGTGTTCCTATGGCTGTGCTTTGTTTTGGGTTGGATGGTTTAAATTTAACCATAAATCCGGAATTGCGGCGAACAGTCTTGCAATAAACGCAATAGTCATTACACAGATATCATTCAGAAATATGCTACCGCTGGAATACATTGATGATAGAAGTATCTTTGTTATTTCTGTAGAGAAATCTATCAGAATAAGAAAGGACGAAATCTGACCATTCTAATAGAACCTGATCTAAAACCCTTACCCAAAAATCTTTCATGTCGTTTTATGAGAAAATACGCAAAATTCTTCAATAGAAATGTCAAAATAAACGATAGAAATCATCTTGAGAAAAGAATGGTAGCGAGGAATCGATTTGAACGATCGGTCTCCGGGTTATGAGCCCGACGGGATATCCTGGCTACCCTACCTCGCTATGACTTATGCTAACCTACACGTTATATTTATACTTTGCATAACAAAAAAAATTAACCCCAGATTCTCTCAAAACAATTTTTTAAGATACAATAAATCCTCAAACTTTCCTTTTATTGTAATCTTCTTCGTCACATAAGCTTTCATAGGCCTAAGTTCACCATTGATCAAGGCAGTCAGATTCTCTGGCGTAGAGATGAGTGTAATATCAGCTTCATCGAGAAGTCCCTCTTTAAAGTCCTGAATCTTTGCATTATTCAGAACAAGTGAATATTTCTCTGAATCAAGATCAATATTCAAGGTCTTATGAACAGATTCAACTTGCTTTCTGACATCTTCGTCCTTTTCCATCTTTCTATGGAACTTGTCGATCATTTCCTGTATTTTGAATTGCATGGTCATTTCCATTCACCAATCCGTAATTTTCGTGTTTGCATAAACCGAAAGCATACGTTTTACCGGCTCCCACGAATTGCGGGTATACTTCGGGGAACATCCGTTTTGTTTTATCCACTTTTCTATAAAATCCATTGTGTAAGGATCGCTTGGATAACCGCTTCCGATATCTTTACCGAATTCTTTTGAAATATCCTTTATCATTCTGTCTCTTGTGACCTTTGCTATTATTGATGCCGCAGACACTACCGGATAAGTGTCATCCGCTTTATGACGCGCAATAACTGTTGTGTTCTTTAATTTTACAGACAAAGCATTGGAAAAGCCATATTCATTGACATCAGGACAATCAGCGTATACCCTTACCGTTGGTATTTTAGACACTGCTTCACGAAACATCTCCATTTCAATATCATTGAGAGATACCTTTTCTCTCCGTCTGTCTATATCTTCTGCAGATATTATTACAACACTATAATCGTTGGAACGACCGATTATTTCATCAAACATCCTTTCCCTGACCTTGGATGTGAGTTTCTTAGAATCCTTTACTCCTAGTTGTTTCAAGAGAGCGTCATCTTCAATATATACCGCACCAACAACCAATGGACCCATGACAGAACCTCTGCCCGCCTCATCAACACCACAGAACATTACCATCTTTATCGTAAATATTGTATTTATGATATTCCTGATATCTCGCTTTTTTATCCCATGGGATAGTACAACTTTTCATTACCAGAAAAATAGTTACTAAAAGATATCTATAAATTGTGTCGTTCTTTCCAAACCTTGTTATGATCCCTGTTTGTGATGTCCAAAACCGTAGAAACGACACTGGATTTAAACTCACCAAGGTCGGTGTCACTGGTGTCAGAAAACCGGTGCGTGTAAAGAGAAATAACGTTAAAACAGACCTCAAAGAGACGTTGTCCTGCACAATTGATGTCTTTGTAGATCTACCCGCAGAACAAAAAGGGTCTCATCTCTCAAGGAATCTCGAGGTCCTCAGAGAAGTAGTCGATGAAAGTGTAAGGAAACCTGTGTCAGGCATAGAAAACCTTGCATCAGACATCTGCAAACTGCTTCTAAAAAAACATGAATACGCAACAACTGCAAACGTAAGCATTGCAGCGGATTATTTTAAGGGTAACATCACTCCACACGGCAGAGAAACATTAGAGGTCTACAAACTCCTAGGAAAGGCATCATGCAAACGTGATGGCACTATTAGAAAAACATTGGGAGTACAGGTCATTGGAATGACCGCTTGCCCCTGCGCTCAGGAAACTGTTGCAGAGACACTTGGCTGCTCCGACGAATGGCCTGTAATGTCACACAATCAGAGAAATATATGCACGGTCGTAATATCGATGGATGAGAGTATCAACATTGAAGCCGACGACATAATAAATCTTGTAGAAAATTCTTTTTCGTCTCCAACTTTTGAACTTTTAAAAAGAGATGATGAAGCGGCCGTCGTTATAAACGCGCATAAAAATCCCAAGTTCGTCGAAGATGTCGTCAGAGATGTACTCAAGCGTATTGTCGAAAAATATACCAACCTTCCAGGAAATGTTGAGTTAACAGTAAAGAGTGAATCCGAAGAATCCATCCATAAACACAATGCGTTCGCGGAAAGAACTGCAACAATGGAAGAACTAAGATGATGATTTCAATGGTGGGGCACTTGCCCCCCAGGATTGAAAAATAATATCAGAGAAGTACTTTTGCTTCTGCTGGATCTATCTCGAGTGCTTTAAGGAAATAATCCAACGCTTTCTTTATGTATGGTGCCCTCGCCTTAGGGTCTTCCATTATCTCACCATAAGAGGCCATGACGTTATTAAAGTATTCAACAGCAAACTCGGAATACAATGAGGCTGCTCTGGATTCGTCAATTTCTGCAGCCTCGCAATAAGCTTTCTCTGCTTCATCATATTTGTTGATTGAAATACAAAATAGTCCGTATGCCTGATAATAATCGCAGTTCCCGTCAAGCTCAATAGCCTTGTTGTATGCTTCCATGATCTCTTCGTTAGAAACTTTAGCTCCAAACATGCCAGATGCCATATTTCCGCATTCGGCCTTGTAATACCAGCAATCAGCAACTTCTGGATTTTCTACGCATAATTTCTTGAAAAGCGAATAAGCCTTTTTGAAATCCCCTTCATCCATTGCTTTCATACCTGCACTCAATTTCTTTTCGAGATCTTCTGCCATTGTTATCAAGATTTGATATTCTTAGATTGTTCTTAATCCTTTCTAATAGCCATACAACTTAACGAATACGGAAGTACACATGTGAAAAAGTAATATAACTGATAGATGCAATCAGCATCTGGTCTAATGGATAGAGAAGTCGTAGAAAGGGTTGCGCGCATTGCACGTCTAAATCTCACAGAAGAAGAGTTGGAGAAGTATAGCATAGACCTCAGCGAGATTCTTGAATACTTCCAATTATTGGATGAGGCCCCTGAATCCAAGGAATTTAATTTCAATCCTGTGGAAATCGCTGATATTTTAAGAGAAGATATACCAAGTATGGAAATTCCTGCAAATGAACTTCTGAAAAAAATGAAGACCTATGATGATTTCATTAGGGGGCCCAGGATTTCATGAGTTCCAGATTTTCATTGAAAGATTTAGAAAAACTAAATTCCCGATATAGCATCTTTACCTCATTGACCTCAGAGAAAGAAGTTGATGCAGAATTTGTATTCTCTGCTAAAGATAACCTTGCATCAAAGGATTTTGAAACCCGCGCTGGATCAAAGATCCTTGAAGGATACGCTCCGGGATTTGATGCTACCCCTATCAAAAAAATGAGAAAAGCCGGTGGATTCCTTGCTGGAAAGACCAACATGGACGAATTCGGATTCGGCACATTCTCTACCAATTCAGCGTATGGCATACCAAAGAATCCATTTGACCTCAACAGATCGTGTGGTGGTTCATCAGGCGGTGCTGCATGCATTGCAGCTATAATCGAGGACCATGTTGCACTGGGTGTATCCACCGGTGGCTCCATCGTATGTCCCGCATCATTTTGTGGTGTATTCGGTATCTCACCGACATACGGCCGTGTCTCAAGATACGGACTAGTAGACTACGGAAATTCACTAGACAAGGTTGGGATACTTTCTGCAAAAGCCGCTAACCTAACAAAATATTTACCAATAATTGCAGGAAAAGACCCAAAAGACCCCACATCCTGCGTGCAACCCGAGATGAGAAAAAATCTCAGAAAGATAAAATCTGTTGCTATTCCAAAAGAAGCAATCGAAGGCATCAGTAAAGGTGTAATGGAATCCTTTAGGTCCGCATTAGATGTGCTGAAAAGCATGTCCATTGATGTCGAATATGTCAATATGCCTTCCTTAAAGTATGCCATTCCCGCGTATTATGTCATTGCGACATCAGAAGCCTCTACGAATTTGGCCAGATATTGTGGCATGAGATACGGCCAGCAAGATGGCGACCTTGCTTTGAAATTTGATGACTACTTTTCTTCAATCCGTTCTAAATATTTCGGAGATGAGGCAAAACGCAGAATCTTACTTGGAACATTTACTAGAATGGTCGGATACGCAGATAGGTACTACAACAAGGCATTACAGGTAAGAGAGATCATCATCGTTGAGTACAAGAACATCTTCAAAACACATGACGCGATAGTAACTCCAACAATGCCTTTTGTCTCACCCAGATTTGATGAAATCTCAAAAATGTCCGCTCTGCAATCCTACAAAGCAGACTTCCTTACAGTTCCTCCTAATATCTCTGGAACTCCCCATTTATCAGTTCCTTGCGGATACTCTGATGGAATGCCTGTTGGAATGCAATTCATCGCAGATCATTGGAACGAAGATCTGCTTCTTTCCGCAGCGACAGAATGGGAGAAAGCATTTGATATCAGACATCCAGAGGTGAAACTGTGAGGATCGGATTAGAAGTTCATGTTCAGCTTCCAACTAAATCAAAAATGTTCTGTTCCTGTCCAACTACTGGTGCAGATGCTCCAAACACACACATTTGTCCTACATGTCTTGGTATGCCTGGTTCAAGGCCTTCACTCAACAAAAAAGCGTTGGAACTGGGACTTACAATAGCTAAAATGCTCAAATGTACAATTCCTGAAACAACATGGTTCTCAAGAAAAACATATTTCTATCCAGATCTATGCAAACACTTCCAGATCACACAGTATGACACCCCAATCGGAGAAAAAGGAATATATTATCTGGGGAAAAAACCCATCAGAATCACACGTGTACATCTAGAAGAAGACCCAGGAAAGACTAAAAGGATCGGCGATGGCTCATCACTTATCGACTACAACAGAAGCGGCATCCCGCTTGTTGAAATCGTAACAGAACCGGACCTTTCATCTCCCGCTGAAGCCAGACAATTCCTCTCTGAACTATTGACAGAAATAAGATACACCATCGATCTACCTGAAGATGGGGAAAGGAGCGTACGTTGCGACTGCAATATCTCTGTCGGCACAGAAAGATGCGAAGTAAAGAACGTTACCGGTCTAAAAAACGTTGAACGTTGCCTTACTTTCGAGGCCATCAGACAGACCAAGGTTTTGAAGGCAGGTAAAACAATCGAACGTGAGACAAGACATTTTGATGAGGAAAGAAAGGTCACAATGCCTGCGAGAAAAAAAGAGTTTGAGGCAGATTACGGCTACATAGGGGAGCCGGATCTCGGAATATTTCATATTGCAAGTATTGCCGAAAACATCAAACTCAGAGAGAGTCCACTAAATATGGCTGTCAGATTTCAAAAGGATTACGAACTTGATGAGAAAACTGCAAAACAGATTATAACCACATCAATGAAAATGGCAGAACTGTTTGAAAAAATAGTTAAAATATCAGATACACAAACAGCAAAAACTTGGATCACTGGAACCATTAGTGCATACTGGAAAGAGTTTGAACCAACAGCTGAAGAAAAAACAAAAGATCTGATCTCAATAATTTCTGAATTCTATGTAAAAAAGATTACTGACACAGAATGTAATATCAAGCTCAAAGCCCTGATGACCGGAAAGGATCCGGCAGAAATAACAGAAACTTCTTCTGATCTTGACAAGCTAATAAATTCGTTCCTTGATGAGAACCAATCGATCCTTGCGGATTACCGTAAGAATGACAAAGCTGCAAACAGAATTATCGGCAGTGTAATGAAGCAGACCGGCGGAAAGTACTCCTCGGCGGACATAGTTGCCGCGACAAAAAGACTGATCGACATAAGATTATAAAATCAAAACCAAATAATCTTGGTATTGCATACTATGTAGTATCAAATAACAAGATGGCCATATTGCAGGTACATGATACTTTTTATTTGGTTTTCCATAAACATTAAGATTTGATACTACACCATTCAAGAACATTTTTTGATATTGATCACAAATGACATCAATATAACTAGCTTGATAACCCACCATGCATTGAATCTGATTCTAGACTGACTAAATTAAGCAAATATACTACAGGAATATCAGTATTTATTTGATTTGGCTCTTCCAAAAGTATGATTTTATAATCTAGAATAAAAATGATAAAAAGGGAGGGGGGTAATGCTCCCCTGTTCCATGTTTACTTGATCTCATTGATATCGAGATCATCAATAGCGACAGACATTATTTGAAGTTCTTCCAGTCTTTCGTCATCTACTTTCGCTGGTGAACCGTCCAATAAGGATTGCGCCATTTTGTTTTTCGGGAAGGCAATGGTTTCACGGATCGTGTCCTTTCCAAGAAGAATTGCTATTACCCTGTCGACACCTAACGCTATGCCACCATGAGGTGGTGCACCGTATCCGAGCGCCTCAAGGAAATATCCAAAATCACCTTCCATCTTCTCTTTGGACATGCCCATAAGTCTGAATACTTCTCTCTGAACTTCAGGTTTGTTGATCCTCAATGAACCAGAACCCAATTCATTACCGTTAAGCACCAGATCAAAACATGCACCTCCGACAAAATCCTTGTCGGGTAAAACGAAAGGATGATGGAATGCATCATGCTTTCCGGAAACTGGATCGATCTCAAACATCGGACAATCGACAAGCCACATGAATTGGAATGTGTCTTTCGGAATGAGTTCCAGATCTTCTGCAAGCTGCCTTCTTAGCTGACCGGCACCCTCTAGTGTTGCCTTCCTTGGTCCTGCCAACAAGAACAAAAGATCCCCATCCTCGACATCCATCTTTTTCTTCAGACCCTCGATGATTTCAGGTGTAAAATATTTCACAATGTTACTGTCAAGTGTATCTTTCTTGGCTCTCATCCATGTTAGACCACCCATTCCGATCTTCTTGACATAATGAATGTATCTGTCAACATCATTTCTTCCGATCTTATCGCTGGCGAGATCATGTTTGACATTGATTCCTGTAATGATTCCGCCTTTAGAGATGATTTTTTGAAAGATTTCGTATGGAGCATCCTTTACAATATCTGTAAGCGTTTCCATATGAAGATCGTACCTTAGATCTGGTTTATCGGAACCGTATCTCTCCATGGCAACAGGGTAAGGTATTCTGTCGAAAGGTATTTTCAGATCTGTACCGTATAATCCTTTCCAAGTAAACGCGATCAAGCCTTCTATCATATCCTGGATGTCTTTCATATCAACAAAGGACATCTCCATATCAAGCTGTGTGAACTCTGGCTGCCTGTCTTTACGTGAATCCTCATCACGGAAACACCTAGCCACCTGATAATAACGGTCCATACTTCCAACCATTAGCATCTGTTTGTAAAGCTGCGGTGACTGTGGTAATGCATAAAATGCTCCAGGATGTACTCTTGAAGGAACGAGATAATCCCTTGCACCCTCTGGTGTACACCTCCCTAGCATTGGTGTTTCGATCTCCAGGAAACTCTGTGATTCTAGATACTGCCTCGCAAGATGAAGGAACTTACTTCTGAACTCCATTGTCTGGATCATTTCGGTCCTTCTTAGGTCCAAATATCTGTATTTCAACCTGATCTCCTCGTTGGGAAGTACACCCTCCTTTTGATCGCCGATCTCAAATGGCGGTACTGCGGATTTGTTAAGAAGCTCAGCTGAAGTTATCAAAACTTCCACCTCCCCTGTGGGATTACGACCATCTTCCGTTCCGTCTACTCTCTTCCTGATTATTCCATTAACAGAAACGGCAGACTCACGAGTAAATGTTTTCATAACATCTTGTATGGCTTCTGCATCTGTTCCCTTCGGAAGATCCTCGGGATCAAAAACAACCTGGGTAATTCCATACCTGTCGGCGAGATCAACGAAGGCAACTCCTCCGTGATCTCTGGAAAATCTTACCCAACCTTGCAGACATACCTCTTTACCCAGGTCCGAAGATCTAAGTTCTCCACAGGTGTGCGTTCTTCTCATAGCTGATTTCCCTCTTAGAGGTTACTGCTTCGCTAATTATAGGAAGCCTATTAAAACCCTTCTTTAAAGAAGAGGATCTCAATCATTCCTCGAGAATTTTTGGTACAAAATTGAATGGGTCCTTCATCATATTGAGGATGACAGATGTGTTAGTCTTCTTCACGCCTTCGATCATAAGGATAGATTTCACTACACTGGAAAATTCATCCCTGTCTCTGCACGCGATCCATGCAATAGAATCGCTGTCACCAGTAACATCAAAGATCGCTATTACCTGCGGTAATTTTGTTACAGCTTCCTGTACACCAAGGATGTTCTTTTCAACGTATATTTGGACGATACCCATAAATTCGAATCCGAGCCTCATATAATCGATATTTGCACGATATCCGTTAATTACACCTTTTGATTCGAGCGTTTTGACCCTTTGTATGAGCGTGGTCGGATGTACTCCCAGTTGTTTTGCGATCTGCCTATAAGAACCTTGACTGGATCTGCATAACAATTCGATGATACGCCTATCCATCTCGTCAAACTCTTGTACATCTGCCATATTCTTTACTCCAGGTTAGACATTTGTCTCATATAGCGAATCACATATTTATTAAGTCTGACTCACATAATCCTACCATCTGGTGTACTAAATGACCGATGAAATATTCAGAAATGACAGTTATATTTTTGAGTTCGAAGCTGAGGTCACAGCTGTAGATGACGACAATGTCATACTTGGAGGCACAGCTTTCTATCCTGGAGGCGGCGGTCAGGTCTGTGACACCGGAAGCATCTGTGGAACAAGAGTCACTGAGGTAAAATACATAGGAAATGACATTGTACATAAAGTGCCAGGTAACAAATTGAAAGTTGGTGATAAAATATGGTGCAGCGTCGATTGGGACCGACGTTATGACCTGATGAAGGGTCACACTGCCGAACACCTTCTATTTAATTCACTTTACCGTCAAGATCCTGATATCCATATTGTAAAGATATTCATTTCTCCCGAGAACAAATACGTCATAATAGACCGTGATATCGAATGGAAAAAAATACGTGATGCCGTCACCTTCGCTAATTCCGTGATAGCTGATAACGTTCCTGTAATCAAAAGTATAATTGACAGAAATGATCCAGATATCAAAAACGTGAGAATTAATCTTGACCGTGTCAAAGAAGAAGAGATCACAGTCATTGAAATAGGTGATATTGATGCCGCAGCGTGCAGCGGGATACATGTTATGGAAACAAGTGAACTTGGTGCAATATTCGTTGACAAAAAAGTATCTGCAGGAAAGGATGGCTATGCCATTCACTTTAGAATTGGAAATGATGCTACGAATGCCTCAATGGACTTAGCAAATTCATGCTTACAGATCATTGAAGAGCTAGGAAGTAAACCTGAAGATGTCCTAAAGACCGTAACAAATATGAAGCGTGATTTAGAATTGACAAAAAAACAACTCAAAGCGACCGTCAATGTTTTAATAAAAAATCTCAAACCTGTCATCATCAACGGTGTAAATTTCTATTCGGGCACATTCCCCGCAGCTGAACATAGCGTACTCACAGATGCCGCTGAATCATACAAAAAAGAAGGTAGTGTAGCAGCGTTCATAGGAATCGGTGATTCCCTTTCAATACTTATGGCCTCTGGAAATGCGAAGGTCAACTGCAAAACAATCATTTCTGAATCTATGTCAGAATTTGATGGCAGAGGTGGCGGCAAACCAGACTTTGCCCAAGGCGGCATTCAAGATGTTTCTGTAGCATCGAAATTAATTGAAGTGATTATGGAAAAAGTTAAAAATTCGCTTTCTTGATCTCCTAAACCTTATCTACATTACAAAGTATACGGTCGATTATTATGTCAGGAATGAGAGGAGTAAACCCCCGCCAAATGAAACAGGCCATGAAAAAAATGGGCATCTCCAACACTGAGGTCAAGGATGTAATTGAGGTAGTCATCAGAACATCCTCCAAAGAACTGGTATTCAGTCAACCTAGTGTCAACATTATGAATGTCCAAGGACAAGACACCTACCAGATTTCTGGACCCGTTGAGGAAAGAGCACCAGGCGAGATATCTAATACACCCTATACAACGATTCCCGCAGAAGATATAGAACTTGTAATGTCACAGACCAACTGCACCAAAGAAGCAGCGATCAAAGCATTGGAAGAATGTGAGGGTCAACCGGCAGAGGCAATTTTAAAAATCATGACGGAGTGAAAATTATGTGTCTTGCTATACCAGGAAAGGTCATGTCCATAAACGAAGAAATCGGTGATATCGACTTCGGTGGGGTCATCAAACAGACGAACCTTTCCATGGTTGAGGCCAATATTGGCGACTGGGTTGTCATACATGCCGGTTTCGCAATAGAAGTCATGGATGAAGACGATGCTCAGGAGACCCTCAAACTCTGGAATGAGGTCCTAGATTCTGATAAAACCTGCTATAGGTAATCAGTCACTCACTAAAATTTATATACTTCCTAGATATCGCCAGTATTGGTATGACGGCCATAGCGGCGGGGAAACACCCGGTCCCACTTCGAACCCGGC
>JBAZDV010000023.1:0-11029 GCA_041654195.1 Candidatus Methanomethylophilaceae archaeon
ATGACCGGTGGAAATGTTCTAGGGAAAAGTCGGTGCGGTAATCGTCGTTCAAGAACGTGACGGCGGAACCATGGTTTATTCTGAGCTTGTCAACTGGATGTTGGCAAATCAGATGGTTGTAGTGGGATCGACACCACTGTCTGTTGTGAACGGTAAGAATCCAATGGACTATGAAAAGGATATAAGGGGAATGAAAGCTCTAAAGGAGTTAGGTAAGAACCTTGCTGACGTGATTCAGCGTTTTTCGCGACAGTAAAGAGCTTTTATAAACAAATAGCCCGATAACAAATTGGTGGGTTTGAGATGAAATACTGGCGTGACGATTATGAAGACAAGGTATCAACTCCTAAAAAGGCTCTATCGTTCGTCAAGCCTGGCGATACGATTTTTATAAGCGGAGGTTGCAGTCGTCCCAAGTATATCGTGGAGAATCTTCTAAAAAAAGAGACATCTCACGACAACAAGATACTCACACCGTTCACTTTCCTGCCTTCACCATTCATTGATGATGAGGTACAAAAGAAGTTCAGAATCAATTCTTTCTACATGGATTCAGAAATTGAGAGAGATGTGATGAACGGTCACGCAGATTATACTCCGATTCATAATTCTGAATTACCATATATGTTTAGATCTGGAAGGATAAACGTTGATGTGGCGATTATTCAGGTTTGCCCCCCAGATCTCCATGGGTTTTGTTCACTTGGAACATCAGTAGATATTACAAAAGCTGCTGTGGAAGCTGCAAAGGTAGTGATCGCAGAAGTGAATAGGCAAATGCCCAGAACGCTCGGTGATTCCTTCATCCATGTTTCCCAGATCGATTATCTGGTCGAGGTAGATTATCCAGTGGGTCATGAGATGGATGATGAGGCGGTCAGTCCGGAAGTAGTCAAGGCCATTGCGATCAATACGGCTAAATTGGTTGCCGACGGTGCTACGATACAGGTTGGAATAGGCAAGATACCCAATGCAGTGCTGGGGGAACTCAAGGATAAGAAGAATTTAGGAATTCATACGGAGATGTTCTCCGATGGGCTTATTGATCTGGTGGAGTGCGGTGCCGTCAATGGCAGTAAGAAGGCAATTCACACGAATAAGATTGTAACTTCATTTGTTATCGGCACTGCAAGATTGATAGATTTTGTCAATAATAATCCGACAATTGAGTTCCATCCATCAGATTACACCAATAATCCAGTGGTAATTGCCCAAAACAGTAAGATGATTGCGATCAATACTGCATCAACGGTGGATCTGACAGGTCAAGTACTTTCGGACAGAACAGGATTGGATTATGTTCCAAATCCTGGGGGCATGCCTGATTTCATAAGAGGGGCGATAATCGGAAGAGGACGTTCGATTATTGTTATGCCGTCCACAACGGTAGATGGAAGTATTTCCAGAATAATTCCCAGTATTCCTAAAGGTGCAGGTGTGGCAGCGACGAGAGAAGATATTCATTACGTAGTAACAGAATATGGAATTGCACATCTAAGGGGAAAGACACTGGCGGCTCGTGCATTGGAATTGATTAACGTTGCACATCCGAATCATAGAGAAAAATTATTGGATATCGCTGTTGCAATGGGATATCTTCCTGAAGATCAAAGCAAGCGTTCCTATCTCGGTGCGCCATATCCGAAGGAATTTGAATTCTATAATGAATTTGATGGGCAGAAGATGTTTATACGTCCCTTGAAGCCCACAGATGAAGATCTGGTAAAGGAACTCTTTTATTCCTTTTCATCGAAGACGTTGCAACAGAGGTTCATGTCTGTAAGGCAGATCCAGCCTAGACTGGAGCGCATGAGCCAAGTAAATATAGACTATGACCTAACAATGACGTTTGGGGTCTTTATCGAGAAGCGTGATGTGACTGAGATGATAGCCATTTGCGGATATGATAGGGATCCAAAGAATAGTAGTGCCGAAGTATCATTCGCAGTAAAGGACGATTGGCAGTGCAAAGGTATCGGTTCGTATATGGTGAATCTGCTGATCAATGTTGGCAAAGTAAGGAACATCAAGACGTTCACTGCAGAAGTGCTTGCTACAAATGTCGGAATGCTCAATCTCTTCTATCGTACTGGATTGGATGTAAATGCAAAATTAGAAGATGATGTCTATACAATATCATTCGATCTGGTAAAGAGTTCGATCTGAAGAGAAAAATTAAACCCGTCCAGGGGACGGGAAGAAATTTTACTGTCTGCCCTTCACAAGACCTTGGATAATATCAGGGTCGATCAGTGCTGAGGTGTCAATGTCAGAGCCATTACTTCCGCCCGCGATCTTTCTGAGGATACGACGAACGATCTTTCCGCTTCTTGTCTTTGGCAATGCATCAGTGAATTGGACGGCCTTTGGTGTAGCGATCGGACCCACTTCATTCCTTACGTGGGCGATCAGTTGTTTCTTCAGGTCTTCACTTTCCACAAATCCATCCTTCAGTGTTATGAAGGTGTATATTGCCTCACCCTTGATCTCGTCCGGAATAGGCACTACTGCTGCTTCTGCAACTGCAGGATGTGAGATCAACGTTGCTTCGATCTCTGTAGCGCCGATACGGTGTCCGGCTACGCTGATGACATCGTCGACACGTCCGGTGATCCAGTAGTCGCCGTCTTTGTCCTGTCTTGCGCCATCACCGGTAAAGTAGTACCCAGGATAGGGCTTCCAGTACAGATCCTTATATTTCTCGTGATCTCCCCAGATAGTTCTGGCACATGATGGCCATGGTTTCTTGATCACAAGTCTTCCACCACTTTCACCAACCGGTGTCGGGGTCTTGTCTTCATTCAGAATCAACGGTTCGATCCCGAAGAATGGTTTCATTGCTGAACCGGGTTTTTGCGGATATGCGCCGGGCATTGGAGTTATGAGATAACTTCCTGTTTCGGTTTGCCAGTATGTATCTGAAATGGGGCATCTGCTTCCGCCGACGGTTCTGTAGAACCACTTCCATACATCGGCATCTATAGGTTCGCCGACGGAACCAAGGACCTTCAGAGAGGAAAGATCATGTCTCAGGATACACTCGTCTCCTGTCTTCCTCATCATTCTGACCGCAGTAGGTGCGGTGTAGAAGATATCCACCTTCCATTTTTCTATTATCTGCCAGAATCTGTCGTTTGTCGGGTAGCTAGGAACACCTTCGAACATAAGTGTCGTAGCGCCGGCGGCCAAAGGACCATACATGATATAGGAATGTCCTGTGATCCATCCAATGTCAGCTGTGCACCAATGTATCTCCCCAGGTCTGTAATCGAATGTGTACTTGAAAGTGAGCATTGCGCCCAGAATATACCCTGCCTGTGTATGGACGACACCCTTAGGTTTGCCGGTAGAACCCGATGTGTACAACATGAACAATGGGTCTTCAGAATCCATGACCTCACATGGGCAGTTAATGTCTGCCTTGGCGATTTCATCGTGCCACCAAGTATCTCTGCCTTCTTCCATTACTACATCGGCACCCGTCCTCTTGACCACGATGACCTTTTCAACCGTAGTCTCACGTTCAAGCACTTCATTGACCTTACCTTTCAGATCTATTTTCTTACCACCACGGAAACTTCCGTCGGAGCAGACCAGGACCTTAGGCGTACAATCGACGACACGGTTGTACAGTGAATCCATACTGAAACCAGAGAAGACGACACTGTGTATCGCACCAATTCTGGCACAAGCTAATAGTGTGATCGGAAGTTCAGGGATCATTGGTAAGTAAACGGAGACTCTGTCGCCCTTTTTAACTCCCTTGCTCTTGAGAACATTTGCGAATCTTTCGACCTCAAATAACAACTGACCGTAAGTATAGACGCGGCTATCATCAGGTTCGTCACCTTCGAAAATCAATGCCGCAGTGTTCTTAAGGCCGTTCTTAACATGTCTGTCAAGACAGTTGTAGCACACATTGAGCTTTCCGCCCTTGAACCATGAGAATTTACTTTCTTTCTCATCAAATTCAAATACGTTCTTCCAGTCCGTAGAATACCAATCGATCGTCTTTTTTGCCCACTTTTCCCAAAATTTGGGTGGATCAGCAATCGATTCATTGTAAGTGTCAAAGTATTTCTTTGCACTGTCAATGTAAGTTCTCTTGCGATACTCATCGGAAGGCGTGTACGTTCCGTTAGCGTTCTCAGTCGGCATTTATCTCTCTCCGTTATTGCGAAACCGTATCAGTGCTTTCGCAATTGGGTAAAACGATTACGTATATATTAAATGCACGGCTTGTATGGTATTATTTACGATTATCGCAGCATTTTATCCTATAAAAAACATTAATCGTAGAAAATAATGCGGTTTATGATAACAAAGAAGTAAAAAATCATTGAAAGTGGTTTTGCTTTGTTGAAACTTCATTTTATTTTCAGAAAAAGAAGAATCCGCAGTTTTCATCAACAGATATCTTGGCGACGGCAGCTAAGCGTTCTAACGGCCCAGAATATCTTCTGATCATAATCTTCCCTTCTTCAGGCAGTGCTGCATTCAGTATTTCAACTTCTTTGATAAGTTTCATTCCCTCTTCAGGAGTATATTTCCTTCCGGTCTTTACACCCTCAGGTACTGACGCGACGATCGGGCAGATTCTTTTTGCAGCGATCTCAGGAAGCACGCTGTTATCAGGTCCGAACGCACCGATGCATCCTCTTCCTTTATCCCAGGACAAAGGACAATTTTTACACGTGTTGTTCATTTCATCGAAAGAGAGTTCGTCCCATCCGGTGACACGATCCTCTCTGTTAGCTTTATCCAGAGCAGATTTTTTTCCGTCGTTGTCAAGTTTGGAAAAGTCGATCCATCCAGTATATTCTCTTTTGGTAAGTTTTGAGAGGATCAAAACATCGTTATCATCTTTGACTTTGTCCATATAGACGGCATCGGTCTCTTCGTTGATCCTGTTCCTTTTCAGGAATCCATCCCAATCGGGTATGGCTTTCCTAGCCTCTTCTAAAGATATGACTTCATCAGATTCGGCAGCGTTCTCAAATCCAGAGATATCTTTCAGAAGAACTTTTTTGACATCTTTCTTAAGCTCTCTGCACGAAGCACTTTTTGCTTCGAGTTCGCAAATGGCAATGCTGATTCCCATAGTTATCCTTCATTTTGTATTTTTTCGGCCTTTTTTTCAGCGGCCTTTTGCTGTTTTTCTGTCAAGTCCTCAAGATATTTTTCACGACTTCCTGCGAATTCTGCAAAAGAGAGGAAAGCTTTTGCGATGCAGATTACAATCATCATGTAGATGACAGGTGCGATGTTGATATTAACTGATACTGAGTCAACAATCAATTGCTCCGTGTCTATAACATTGTAGAGAGATACTAGAAGATCCCCACCATTGGTGAACATTATCAATAGCACCGCAAGGTACAATGCGGCAACGATCCTGAACGGTATCTTAGCATAATTGCCGGCAGGATAGAATCCAATGGGTATTGCCAAGAAAAGCATCGGTATAGAATATCTGATGAATTTTCTGACATAATCCCACGCAGTAGATAAAATTTCATTGATATCTGCAATTGTTTCAGGATCCATTGTTCCGCTGGCGATTGCTTGATTGATAACACCCGAGATCAAAGCATAGATGCTCAACGGGATTATCATAAAGATCAATAGTGCTTTTGCCAACTCATAGAAAGCACCACCAATATCTCCCGAACTGGATGCAAAGTCATTTTTGATGAGTTCATTCCGTTCGCTGTAATGCATTTCTAACATTATGCTGCCCCCATTGTCTTTTCGATAAGTGTGACAAATCCTTTTGCAGTCGTTTCATTCAGGAAGATTGGGATTGGTTCTGAGCCGTTTACGGATACATTAATGGTCATTCCGCCTATTGTAGAGCTATTCAAATCATCAATGATGTCGCTGTCATCAGTACTGTTGACAATAAACGCAATATCATATCTTCCATCTGTTTTTTCTGTTACTGTAACTGAAATTTCAACAGGACAATCGGATATGGTCATGTCAAATTCAGGAATCATTGAGACCAGTGTGCCTTCTACATCGGTCATCACACATGTTATTTTGATAAGATTGCCACCGCTGTATTCTGTAACTGTGTTTTCTACATGACCCGAGTCTACTACCTTGGCATCAATGTCTGCGTTAATATCGAGTCTCATCATATTCTGCATGTATGAACCGCCAACCTCTACCGTCAGAGGCAGATACATACCAGTTTCGGAAGTAGAACTCTGATTATCGACTATCAAGAAGAGCAGTAATTCTGGGATTAGGACCTTAGTATCGATTATGACAGTGTGTGATCCATTGCTCGGAACAGTAAATTCGCCTTCATTATACAGGTCCACTCTGACGCTTTTGTCTGCAGATTCCATGTATATCTGAGGATTCACATCGTTGATGTCATACGGCATTGTGGATGTGATTGTGAATTGTCCAGTTATGTCGAAATATATAGGAATGGTGGGATCTGTTTCAATGGTGAGCTCTTCATCTTGTGTAACATTTAATCCGCCGGTTGCTACCGGATAGACGGCCAACACAACAAGTGCAAGCAGGGACAGTGATATCAAAATTACGAAGAGCTTCAATGTTGCGTGCAGTACGTTCATGTATTGTTCCTTACAGGCTATAGTAGCGATGCTTTTTTAAAATAACGTGTCTGCAACGGGTATAATTGTGTGAAGCATTGAATATCGGGAGAGCCATATTAGAGTGATGGCAGACATAAGGGTCCGCAAAAGGAAGAGGATGCGAGAGAAAGATGTCAAGGCTCTGAAAGAGCAGATGACTGAGATCTTTTGTATCAAGACATTTGATGAGAGTGATGCGGTAGACCTTGCAGAGAGTCCAGATTTCAATCTTATCTTTGTGAATAATGATGTTTTAGGAATAATCTATCAAGAAAAGCCTTTCCTTACAGTCAGGGGTATCTTGAAGTATAAGCCACAGGCAAGGGCTGTGACTGTGGACATGGGCGCTGTTCCATATGTCACAAACGGTGCTGATGTAATGGGGCCAGGTATTGTGGACGTTGATCCAAATATCAAGGAAGGTGATTTTGTTTGGATAAGAGATGCTAAGAATCAAGTTCCATTGGCCATAGGAATTTCACTTCGTTCAGCTACGGGGTTGATGGAAAAAGAGAAAGGCAAAGCAATATCCACAATACACAATGTGGGCGATAAACTCTGGAAATCGGGTGAATGATTTGAAGTTGAGGTTCAAGAAAAAGGAAAAGGCGGAAGAAGAATTGCCAAAAGTATTCATTGACCTTGGCGAGTATGATATCGAAGATGAAGAATCTGTAATAAAAGTCAGAATGATCGATGTTGTCAGAAAAAACGATATCTTATCGGTGAAAAATCAAATGGGTAAAGGACGTATTCTGTTGGTTGACGTCTCCAAGTTTGAGGGTGACGATGCGGAAAAGGAGGGAACCGTCAGTGATCTTAAAGCAGTCGTTCGTGAAATAGGTGGTCAATTGTTCACAGTAAATGAGAATACAGCACTGATTACGCCGATCAATGTTGTCGTCGACAGGGTAAAGATCAAGAGGAAGGCAGAAGAATGATTGAGCGGTGTAAAAGGATAGTACACGATCCTTTGCATGGAAGTATTTCCATCGATGGTGTATTCTTGGATATCCTTGACCGTCATGAGATCCAGAGATTGCACGCGATCAAGCAGTTAGGCCTTGCGAACATGGTGTTCCCTGGGGCGAACCACACGCGTTTCGAGCATAGCATGGGTGTCTATCATTTAGCTGGCAGGATGACCGAAGTTTTAGAGATGAACAAAGAGGACTCCGATATTGTCCGTGCCGCGGCTTTTCTTCATGATATCTGTCATCCCCCATTTTCACATACGATGGAGGAGATCATGGAAAATGAGACGGGGCTAGACCATATGGACCTTGCCAGAAAATTGATCTATGGCGATATTCCAACATTTTTTGAACGTGACCGCGACATGCTCGAAGGTGTAGAATCGATATCAGAATTACTGGAAAAGAACGGGATATCATCTGAAAAAGTATGTGACCTCATAGCATATCCTGTGTCAAAAGCCAAAGGATTGGAGTTTTTCACTACAGGAGAAGGGAAGCAGTCTTTTTTCACATCTAAAGATTATGCGCATCAGATCATCCATGGGCCGGTGGATGCAGATCAAATGGACTATCTTGTCAGAGATGCCCACTATACAGGTGTATCTCACGGTTCCATAGACACAGAACGGTTACTGAGTCAGATGCGTATTCATAACAATAAGATCGTTTTGGAAAAAGGAGGAATAGTGGCAGCCGAGGGATTGATGGTCTCACGTGCTCTGATGTATTCTTCTGTTTATTTTCACAAGACCGTGCGTATAGTGGAGATGATGCTCACAAAGGCCGCAGAGGTTTCTGGGATAAACTTTTCGCAGCTCTATCTTATGGATGATACGGATCTGATGTCTAATCTTATCAATTCTACCAGAAAGGCATCTGAGATCACCAGATCGGTTCTTCATCGCAGGTTGTACAAGAAGGCATATACATTATATTCTCTCGATCTAGACGATTACGAGAAAGCAAGTCTTGTCAAATATTCCAAGTATGGGTCAAGAAAAGCGTTAGAATCAGAGATCGCGGAATTAGCGAACATAGATCAATCTGACGTTATAGTTGATATTCCTTCCAAATCCACACTACTGTCAAATATAAAGATAGGCAAGACCGATGTTTCCATATTGGATGGTGACAAGGTGAGACCGATTACAAAGTTTTCACCTTTGGCGAAAGCGTTACAGAGCAGAGATATTTCTGATTGGGCAATAATGATATCTGCTCCAGAACAGTATACGGGGGCTGTAAAAAAGGCGGCAAAAGATATATTATCCTTTGACGACACCGAGCGGTCTGAGCTTGGCGACCTTTCCGGTCAATCCTGAGTCACAGACAACTGAAACAACCTGACTCACATCCTTGTAGGCTTGCGGAGCTTCTTCCAGCAATCCTTCGTCGGATCCGCTTCTGAGATAAATGTCATTCCTGGCCATTGTATTTTTAATGTCCTCAATACTGAGTGTATCGATAGCTGATTTACGGGACATTTGTCTTCCTGCACCGTGACAGGATGAACCGAAACTCTCTTTCATGGAGCCCTTCAATCCTACGAGGACGTATGTTCCTGTAGACATATCCCCTGGGATGATAACCGGTTGGCCAATCTCGCGATATTTCATTGTGACCTCAGGCCTTCCGGCACAGAATGCCCTGGTCGAACCTTTTCTATGAACAAGGACGTCCGTGGTTTTTCCCTCTACGTTATGGCGTTCTTTTTTAGCAATGTTATGAGCAACATCATATACGACGTCGATGCCCATGTTCTCTGCCGAATCATTCATTACCTTTTCAAAAGATTCCCTGATCCAGTGAGTTATCATTTGACGGTTTGCCCAAGCATAATTGGCACCGCACGACATAGCTCTGAAGTATGTTTCTCCGATGTTCGAGTCAAGTGGAGCACAGGCAAGTTGTCTGTCTGGCAGTTTTACTTGTTTTTCTCTGATGTAGCTTTCCATCTCCTGGAGATAGTCTGTTGCAATTTGGTGGCCGCAGCCTCTTGATCCGCAATGAACCGTTATTGTGATCTGTCCTTTTTTGAGTCCGAATACTTTGGCGGCGTGTTCGTCAAAGATCTCGTCTACGATATCGACTTCAAGGAAGTGATTTCCAGAACCCAAAGAGCCGAGTTGAGGTAAACCTCTTTTTCTGGCTTTGTCGCTCACTGTGGTTGGATCTGCCTCAGGCATTCTTCCTTTTTCTTCCGTCACTTCAAGATCCTTGTCCCATCCATATCCGTTCTCGATAGCCCATTCAGAGCCTGTTAGGAGTATGTCATCGATTTCTTTGTTTCCGAGCCTTGTCAGTCCTTTCGAACCAAGTCCTGATGGAACATTTTGATACAATTCGTCTACAAGACGGCCGATATTGTCGCCTATAGATTCAAGCGTAAGATCCGTCTTTATCAGACGTACTCCGCAATTAATATCAAAACCAATACCTCCTGGCGAAATGGAACCGCTATTGACATCCACCGCGGCTACACCACCTATCGGAAAACCATATCCCCAATGAATGTCGGGCATAGCCATTGAACTGCCCACTATACCTGGAAGACACGCGACATTAGCTGCTTGCTGAGGTGCATTATCTTCTCTGATGTGGGGGATCATTTCATCATTGGCGTAGATCACGGCATTGGTGTTCATTCCTTCCATATAGTCCATTGGAATTTCCCATCTGTTATCGTCGATCTTGATGAGTTTGCCGTTCCATGCCATGATATCCTTCCGTACGTACGTCTAACACAAAATGATTGTTGTAGAAAAGTGGGGCCGGGACCGAGATTTGAACACGAGTCAAGGGATCCACAATCCCCTAGGATAACCAAGCTACCCTACCCCGGCCATAGAATGAGCAGTTGATTGCGTCGTTGTAAATAAAGTTTATCCGTGAACGACGTACATTGGACACTTTAAGCCGTCTTTTTCAAATTGTCCCTTGTTATGTTTGTTATCGAACGCAATCGTTATTATGATAGAGATTTTTCTACTATTTCATGAAACGAAACATCATTTCCGTCCTCGACATGAAGGACGATATGCCCGAGCTCGTGGACCTAGCGATAAAGTTGAAGAAAGAACGTGGGCATCACGGTGCTCCTCTGCAAGGCAAGACGCTTGCCATGATATTTGAGAAGCCGAGTACAAGGACCAGGATATCTTTTGACGTCGCTATCAGCGAGCTCGGAGGCCATCCGTTGTACATTTCATCAAATGAGATGCAGATGGGTCACGGGGAGACCGTGGAAGATACAGCTAAAGTGATGAGTCGTTTCGTTCACGGGATCATGTATCGTGCATATGACTACAAGATCATGGATCGTCTAGGTGACAATGCTGAAGTGCCTGTGATCAGTGGTCTGGATAATTTAGAGCATCCGTGTCAGGCGCTTGCAGATATGGTCACGATCAAAGAGAAGAAGGGCGGTTTCCGTGGAAA
>JBAZDV010000024.1:0-10501 GCA_041654195.1 Candidatus Methanomethylophilaceae archaeon
ACACTCACAAACATTTCCGAATCTGATATACATATTCAGTTCATCGGAACGTATGATGGAGTAGAAGGGGATAGTGCATCGATTACTATCGCCACAGCAGTGCTTTCGGCAATGGAGAATATTCCAATTGACCAAACGATGGCAATGACAGGAAGTTTGAACGTTCGCGGAAAGGTCTTGCCAGTGGGCGGTGTCACAGCAAAGTTGGAGGCAGCGGCACAGGCAGGTATCAAGAAAGCGATCATACCGAAGGAGAATGCCAGAGATGTTATGATCGAATCCAAGTATTACGACATGATGGAAATAATACTTGTTGAGAATCTTCGTGATGTCCTTGAGTATGCGTTCAAAGACTGTCCAAGAAAAGAAGAGTATCTTGAGAAGTTGCTTCCGCTTACTGAAGACGGTAAGTCCACTGCAAAGAAGCTTATTCCACCCAAGATCACACCTCCTTTACAAAAGGTCGAGCAGATTGAGATCGTCGTTGATAAAGCAACAGAAGTTGTTGAAAAAACAGATATTCCTGAGCCCGCCTTTGAAGATCTGCCATCTGGTGGAACACCCACTCCGTTTTGACGTCGTCAATAACGCAAACCTTTTTCTTTACTTTTCAACCCATATTTATATCCAAAGATTGTGATGCGGTTCCATGCGTGAGATACGCGGATATGAGAATTATGCCTTGATCATAGGTAGATTTCAACCTTTGCACAAGGGACATATGAAGGTAATACGTAAGGTTGCATCAGAATCTGATCATGTTATTATCGGTATCGGAAGCGCACAGTATTCTCATACAAAAGATAATCCTTTTACCGCAGGTGAAAGATATTTAATGATAGCTAAGACCCTGAAGGAAGAAGGAATAGAAAATGTATTCATAGTGCCAATAGAAGATCTCAACAGATATTCCGTATGGGTGTCTCAGGTGGAGACAATGTGTCCACCGTTCTCGATAGTGTATTCCAACAATCAATACACAAGACGTTTGTTTTATGAGGCAGGATATGAGATACGCGATTCGCCATTGTACAATAGGGCAGAATTTTCTGGTACAGAGGTAAGACAGAGGATTCTCGATGATGAAGATTGGCGTTATTTGGTTCCTCCTAAAGTCGCAGAGGTAATAGATCAGATCGATGGTGTCAGTAGGATAAGGGAATTAATGGGAGAATCCCCTGATGGAATGCAACTTTGATCTTCAATATATGATAAAACTGCTTAAGAGCAAAAGATTGACCTTTGCCTTGGCCGAATCATGTACCGGTGGACTTGTAAGTTCTATCGTTACCTCGGAATCTGGTGCATCTGAATTCTTTCTAGGTGGTACGGTCACATATTCAAATGATTCAAAAGAATCAATTCTTGGAGTGGATCATAGTATTCTGGTGAAATATGGTGCTGTGAGTGAGGAAACAGCAATTGAGATGGTCAAAGGTGTCAGACGTGTATACATGTCTGATATTGCGGCTGCAGTGACGGGTATTGCCGGGCCCTCAGGCGGATCTAATGAGAAACCCGTAGGATTGGTGCACATTGCCGTTACTGATGGAAAGGATACTGTTAGTTCAGTGAACGTCTTTGGAGGTTCCAGGACAGATATCAGATACAGTGCTGCAGAAGCGGTCATAAGGGATGTGATTACACTGTTAGAGGGAAAGAAATGACCAGATTCTCAAGACAGATCCTTGTGTTCGGAGATGGCGGTCAGAAGTGCATATCTAATGCAACTGTTGCAATAGTCGGATGTGGCGGATTAGGATGCAATGTAATTACTCAGCTAGCCCTTGCAGGTATCGGTAAGCTTGTGCTCATTGATGATGATATTCCTACAGAGTCGAACATGAATCGACAGTTTATATATGCTGGCAGCATGGAAAATTTCAAAGTAATATCTTCAGGTAAATGGATCAGAAAAATATCTCCTGAGACGGACGTTGTTATTTGTTCAGAAAGACTGACAGATAAAAATTCTGTTGGACTTATTAAGGACTGTGACGTAGTTGTTGACTGCCTAGATACTGTTGAATCTCGTCTTGTTCTTAACAGGGCGGTACTCAAAAGCAAAAAACCGTTAGTTCATGGCGGCGTAAATTCTCTTTACGGTCAAGTTACAACGATCATCCCTGGCAGTACACCATGTTTGGGATGTATTCTTGGAAAAGAGCCTGACGGAATCATATCCTCTGTGTCCTCAATGGTAGCAACAATAGGATCGATCCAGGCCAACGAGGTATTAAAATTGGTCACTGGAAAGGGTGAGACACTGGCAGGGAAATTGCTTACTATAGATGCAGAGATTAATGATTATCGTCTCGTTTCAATATTACGAAATCCTATGTGTGAGGCATGCAAAGAGAATTATTAATATGCCCACCGACAATCAATGGTCATGGAGCATATTAGGACTGGGAAAGTGAAAGAAGTTTACGCTGTCGATGACAATGTCCTGGAATTCGTTTTTACTGACAACATTTCAGTATTCGACAAAATAATACCGTCGCAGATACCACACAAAGGAGAAACATTGTGCAGGACCGCAAAATATTGGTTTACGCTTCTACAGTCTAAAGGGATCAAGAACCATTTTATTGAATATCTTCCACCGAACAGAATGAGGGTAAAGAGGTTCAATATTATAGAGGATTATGATAAAATCCATACAGACACAGTAAATTATCTGATCCCCTTGGAAGTAATCTGCAGGCATTATGCAGCAGGTTCACTCATGGACCGTGTAAAGAAAGGCAAGATCAGACCAGAGGATCTCGGGTTTGCAAAAGGTCATGAGATAAAGTATGGTGAGAAGCTCCCTCACCCCTATCTTGAGACCACAACTAAATTGGAATCCCATGATCGTGAATTGGATGAAAAAGAGGCCAAAAAGATAGCTGGGCTCACAGATAAAGATTACAAAGGCATTATGGACACAGTTCTGGCAGTTGACAGTATCATCGATAAAGAGGCCGCAAAACGTCATCTGATACATTGTGACGGAAAGAAAGAATTCGGATATGATGAACATCGTAATCTGATGGTCATCGATACTTTTGGAACTCTTGATGAAGACCGCTGGTGGGACTCTGTTTCGTATGCATCGGGTCAGGTAGAGGAGCTCAGCAAAGAAATGGTCCGCCAACACTATCGTGAGACTGGATATCATGCAAAGCTTATGGAAGCACGTGAGAACGGATTAGTGGAACCAGCTATTCCAGCGCTTCCACAGGATGTAATAGAACGCGTAAGTAAACTCTACATAGAGATGTATGAGAGAATTACAGGTGAGAAGTTCTGATCAGCCTAATTTGATCAGGGTTAGCTTCTCATCTGCGGGGCAGGATATATCATTCTCGATCTCAACGATGGGGAGTTTTTCTCCGTCTTTTATTCCTAATGGATGACATTGTTGCCAGTGTTCGCATCCGAGTTTAAAACATTTTCTTGATTCAAAAGTGACCATACTGCCATCTATGGCAAATTTCTTTGGGACCGTCACAAGTACAGGTTTCTTTTCAACCTCAACAACCCTTACACCGGATTCATGCATCTCGCAATCATGATGCGTCTCTCTGAGGTTTATTATCTCATAGAGGCGTCCTGCTTCAAGGTTGAAACATACACCCTTGAGTCTGCATTCTCTACATTCGGTCTGCGGTCCGAGGAAATAGAATCTGTTTCCAATATGAGCTTGCGTTTCTCCAATTAAAGTAATTAGTACCATTTTTCACCCCTCAAATCACAAGTGTTTTCTTTGCAACGACTTCTGCGGTCTTGGGATCAAGTCCGCGATCACCCAGAATGGTGAATCTGTCCTTTCTAATCTTTTGTGCCTCAACGAGGGCATCAATGATATCTTTGGGTTTAAGGCCCAATTGATCTGCATTTATTGGTGCGCCGATATTCTTTAGGGCATTCCTGATCATCATCCAGTCTCCTCCGTGGAGATACATCATCATTATGGAACCTACACCGCACTGTTCACCATGCATGGCCTTGCCGGGATGCAGGATATCCAGTGCATGGGAGAACATATGTTCTGAACCGCTGGCGGGTCTGGAACTTCCAGCTACGGACATTGCAATGCCAGAAATAATGATCGGCCTCAGTGCTATCCATGTACTTTCTTCCAGGCCAGGTCTTATAAGTTCAGAATTCTCGATTATTGTGTTAGCAGAGTGAAGTGCTAATGCGTATGCAGAACTGCTAAAGCTCTCGTTTCTGAGTCTTTTTGCAAATTCCCAGTCCTTGAGTGCAGTTAGATTGGAAATGACATCTGCACATCCAGATGCAAGAGACCTGTAAGGTGCTTCATATATCACACCTGTATCGGCAAGAATGCCCAGGGGAGAAACGGCCTCAACAGATTTTGGGCCCATATCTGATTTGAGAGATGCTCTTCCTGATGCGATGCCATCATGTGCTGCCGAAGTTGGAATGCTGACAAATGGTACTTTTAGATCCATAGCAACCATTTTTGCAATATCGATCTTGCTTCCCCCACCAACTGCAAGCAGGAATTTTGCTTTGCATTCTTTACCTGCCTTTGTAACTTCCTTAACATTTGCAAGGGTCGCAAGACCTGTTAATTTAACTGAGATTTCGTACTTGGCATCAGTCATGCAATCATTGACAATCTTACCTGCCGACTTATATGTGTTATCGCCTGAAATAATCAATCCAGAATTGGCGAAGCCCAGACTTTCGCACATCTTTGCAATTTCTGGCAGCGTATTATGACCGATGAGGACATCTCTAGGAAATATCATGTCCTTCGCTTTGGTAAAATCATCCATTCTTATCCTGCCCTTTTTCCTTAATACCCTGGAAAGATATAAAACCACACACAAAGCTATTTGTTTATCATGAGAGCAACGATAGTCGTAGGCAGTGCTAGGGAGGATGGCAATACAGAAGTGCAGGTCCAGTCTGTAGCGGATGCACTGTCAGAAGAGGATATTGATGTAAAGATCATCAGACCTTCCAAGATGGATATACATCATTGCACAGGATGCAACAAATGTATCGGTGATGGTATATGTTCGATCGACGATGATATGAGTGAGATCTACAAAGCATTCGATGGTTCTGATATCTTTGTTCTTGCTACTCCCGTATATTTCTCAGGGCCTTCTTCAATAATCAAACAGGTTATTGACAGATTTCAATGTTATTGGGTTTCTCTGGAGGAAGAACCGACAGACAAGATCGTTGCGTTGATGTCAAGCGGTGGTTCCAGAAATCCGAGATTTGAGAACATCATCTCGATTTGCAGAGCTTTTGCGATAACAGTAAGAGCGACATGGGGTGGAGAATGTCTTGTCGAAAGTACGGATGATTGGGATACCTCACATGTGGCTAAGCCATCGTATAAGTTTGGTAAGGAATTAGCAGAAAAGGTCAAAGGACTGATTTGAACATCCATTCAAAGTCGCAATCAGCGATCGGTTGCCCTCTTTCATTTTGGATAAAAGGTAAGATTCTTCTATTCACCGAGAGTGCGTCCCATTCATCTTTAGTTAATGTTCCAGATAGATCGAAAACGGCAATTGAACCGAAACCCATATTGTTCAATTTTTCCATGGTTTTGTTTATGTCTTTCATTCCGTTTTTTGTGTAGGTCATCTTATTTCTCACGAATAATGCGGGAAAGGATCTATCGGACATTCTATGTATTTCTTTAAGTTCGTCGTCTGATATGATTGTATGATATGGGATCAAAAGCACATCTGCATCTGTGTTGAATGCATCAAAGACATCTTCCACTTTTTCGATACATGTAAGGAACCAGATATCTTTTCTGTGGACCTTCATGTTTTTCAGAAGATCGATATTCATCATTCTGTTGCGCATTCCTTTCACATCAAAGATGAGGAAAGGGGTGCTGTGATCATACTGAGATGATAGTTCGGATGTGAATGTGTTAAAGTCTTCCGTGTCGCCAAAGACCTGTGGTTTGGGGCCATCGAATATCATGTGTCCCACCAATACTTTTTCACCGACGGTCGTGGACGGGATAACTGGAATGATCATATTTACATCTCTAATTGGAATTCGATGCTGTCCAGATAGTCTTTTACAAAATCCATCTCAGGGATCTTATCTGGCGAAGCACCCGGAATGATAGAGCCAGAAACATCAATGATATTGAATGATTTCATTGTAGCCATGAGGCGGGTAAGTATGCCGCCATATCTCATCTGCCCGTCAACGGCACCGCATGTCAAAACGATTGATGCTTTTCTGACATTGCCAAAGTTAACGATCCTTTTTCCGTCTTTGTTGGATACCATAGCATAAAAGCGGTCCATGAAACACTTCATCTGACCCGTTTCTCCTCCAAAGTAGACTGGTGATGCGATCACAAGCATGTCTGCAGTCAATATTTTGTCATATAATGGTAGCATATCATCTTTTTGAGCGCAGATTCCGGATGTTTTGCATGCCATACAGGCTTTGCATCCGTTAATGTTTAGATCACATATGTCTATTGTCTCTGGTTTATAATCAAATTTTGAAGCTTTTTCAGAAAGCATTTTGAGTATTACGGAGTTTGAGCCGTTTTTTCTCGGGCTTCCATTGATGATAAGCATCGTTTTCATGCAACCGGCACAGGTTTATTTGGTAATAAAGGGAACGCAGGCTTGGTTTATATGTCATGTTTTTTAATATGTAGGATGGGATTATATTCACGGTGTTAACCATGACAAGTCAAAGAGCAGTGTATTTGTGTACCGTATGTGGAAACATAGTGGAAGTGGAGTATGCAGGAAAGGGAACATTGGTTTGCTGTGGGAAGGACATGAAACTCCTTGAGATCAAAACAGCAGATTATGCTACTGAAAAGCATGTTCCGTATATCGAAAAGAAAGAGGGCGGTGTTCTTGTAAAGGTGGGAAAAGAAATGGCCCATCCAATGACCGCGGAACACCATATTGTCTTTATCGAGATATGTGCTGATGGGATAATTATGAGAAAATATCTTAAACCAGGTAATGCGCCAGAAGCCTTCTTCAAGACAGCGGCCAAGGATATCATTGCTTGGGAATTGTGTAATGTTCATGGTCGTTGGAGATCATAAACATTTAAACTGTCCGTGATGTCTCGCGGGCAGTTCTTTGTTTTTTTTCTAGATTGAGTTTGACATTCTGAGATGATTTCTCTATAATGGTGCCAAACAAGTTTTTTTCGGCATATTAAAATACAGGCACATTGTAACGTCACTCACCGTCAGAGGTCAAAAAAAATGATCTATGCTGCACTATCCCTAATTCTTCTATTCTGAAGCAGTTGATAGCAGTGGACGGTTTGGGTGGTTTTTTATGGAAAAACAACAAACCAGTGAAAGCGCTAAGTGTTGGAAAGGAATGATCAGTGTAAGCCCGTACAACCAGTTGATCCTTGGGAAAAAAAGTGTCAAGGATGTCATGTTGTTAGATACCACTCTCAGAGATGGTGAGCAATCGCCAGGTATTGCATTAAGTTCAGATGATAAGGTCGTTATGGCACAGACCATTGACGAAATTGGTGTAGATGTAATGGAAGTAGGATTTGCGGCTTCCAGTGAAACTGAAAAAGAAACCGTAAGGAAGATTGTAAAGATTGGTACACAGGCGAGAGTGTGCAGTCTTGCTCGTTCTACACACGTGGATGTTGATGCGGTAATTGACAGTGGCGCGGATTATGTTCACACATTCATTGCAACCTCGGACATCCATCTGAAATATAAACTTAAGATGACACAGGACGAGGTTATCGCAAGGGCAGTGGACACAGTGGAGTATGCAAAATCACATGGACTTTATGTTCAATTCTCATGTGAGGATGCGACACGTACGGAACTCGACTATCTGAAGAAGGTCTATAAGGCCGTTGAGGACGCAGGTGCAGACATAATTAATGTTCCAGATACTGTCGGAGTGATCATTCCCGAGGCAATGAGATATCTCATAGGGGAACTGAAAAAGGACATCAGGATACCGATAGCTGTGCATTGTCATAATGATCTTGGATTGGCGGTTGCCAATTCATTTGCTGCAGTAGAGGCAGGTGCAAATCAGATACATGTGTGTGTAAATGGCCTGGGTGAACGTTCAGGCAATGCAGCGCTTGATGAGGTTGCAACGGGTCTGTTCATCAATTACGGAGTAAATAAGTACGACCTTTCAAAACTTGGATCGGTATCGAAGGTCATTTCCAGGCATACAGGATATCCTATAGCATACAATAAGCCGATCGTGGGAAGGAATGCATTTGCACATGAATCAGGAATTCATGTCCACGGAGTATTGAACAATGCGGCCACGTATGAGGCATTCCCACCGGAAATGGTAGGGATGAGCCGCAATATCACAATAGGCAAACTTTCAGGAGCTCATTCGGTCAGAGAAAGACTGAATGCAATGAACATTGATTTTCCGGAATCAATGATGCCTGAGTTGATGGCAAATATCAAGGAACTTGCTGTAGGTGGCAAGGATATCAATAACATTGAATTAGCAGTAATCGCAGAGAACACAATTTGGAAGGGCAGATCTGCGGAATGCATCAAACTTAAAGAATTCGTTGTCGTCACAGGAAAGAATGTCACACCTACGGCCACTGTGACGGTTGATATAGATGGAGTTAGAAGTACATGTGCTCAGACCGGTCTTGGTCCTGTAGATGCTGCCATAAACGCAATACGTGGTGCTGTGAATGAGAAGATCACATTGGAAGAGCTGAGGCTTGAAGCAATAACAGGGGGAAGTGATTCTCTCTGTGAAGTAACAGTAATGATAAAGAACACACAGAATGATGGCAATGTATCTGCAGGAAAAGCTGTAGGTCTTGACATTGTAGATACTTCTGTAGATGCCATTATGGAAGCGATAAACAGGGACTATTCATCAAAGAGGAAAGACTGATGGGAAAGACGATTTCAGAGAAGATACTCTCCAACAAATCCGGAGAGGATGCATATGCAGGGCAGATAGTTGAAGCAGAAGTAGATTATGTCATGGTAAATGATGTTACTGGACCTATTGCGTTTAGAGAATTTGAAAAACTCAAAATGCCTGCAAAAAAGGACAAGATGGTCTTGATACCGGACCATTACGTTCCTAACAAAGATGTTGCTTCTGCTGAGCAAGCAAAGCTAATGAGAGAATTCGCATTTCGCCATGAAATAAGCAATTATTATGAGGTGGGGCGGTCTGGTGTGTGCCATCAAATGATGATCGATGAGGGATTTGCAGCACCTGGAAGATTGATCGTCGGTGCCGATTCCCATACATGCACTTATGGAGGGATAGGAGCATTCTCAACAGGGATAGGCTCTACCGAGGCTGCAGCCGTATTTGCTACAGGACACCTGTGGTTCAAAGTTCCGGAGACCATAAAAATAGAACTTACTGGCACATTTAATAAATATGTTGGTGGAAAGGATTTGATAATAAAGATCATCACTGACATAGGTGTTGATGGTGCCACGTACAAAACACTTGAATTCACAGGACCAGGGGTAGCAAATGTCCCCATTTCAGACAGATTGACAGTTTCTAACATGGCAATAGAAGCAGGCGGAAAGGCAGGAATATTTCCATGTGATGATCTTACGAGGGAGTACATCAAAGATATTGTGAAAGGGAAGTATGAGCCAGTCTATGCAGATGCGGATGCAAAATATTGTGCGGTATTAAAGTACGATCTTTCAAAGTTAGAACCAATGGTAGCCTTTCCACATCTTCCAGAAAATGGAAGGTTGGTTAAAGACTGCGATGTAAGAATAGATCAGGCATATCTTGGTTCGTGCACCAATGGACGCATAGAAGATATGAGGATCGCTGCCGAGATCATCAAGGGAAAGAAAGTTGCGCCATGGGTAAGATTCATTGTCGTGCCGGCAAGTCCGCGTGTGTTCAATGCAATGTTGGATGAAGGTATCATCAAGACATTTATGGAAGCGGGCGCTTTTGTTTCTGGACCGACCTGTGGTGCGTGTCTCGGAGGATACATGGGGATACTTGCTGAAGGTGAGAAGGCCATTTCATCGACAAATAGAAATTTTGTCGGAAGGATGGGGCACAAGGGTTCCGAGGTATATCTTGCAGGACCCGCTGTCGTAACAGCTTCAGCGATTGCAGGAAAGATAGTAACGCCGGAGGAACTCTGATGCAGCCGATCAAAGGGAAGGCATGGAGATTTGGGGACCATGTTGATACAGACCAGATAATCCCTGCCGAACGTTTATTGGCAGAAAATCTTGATCATTTAAATGATTATATTTTCGAAAAAGTTAGACCTGATTTTCATTTAAAAGTGAAAAAAGGAGACATTATCCTTGCAGGAAAGAATTTCGGTTGCGGTTCATCCAGGGAACACGCCCCATTGTCATTAATGGAAGCAGGAATATCTTGTGTTGTTGCCGAATCGTTTGCACGTATATTTTTCAGGAATTCTATCAATATCGGATTGCTTCTTGTAGAATGTAAGGTTGATTCAGAAGGGAGCACGATAACAGAAG
>JBAZDV010000025.1:0-10449 GCA_041654195.1 Candidatus Methanomethylophilaceae archaeon
GCTCGCAGGTACCACATACCCTATCGACAGAGAAATGACCGCAATGGCCCTTGGTTTTACAAGACCCACAGAAAATTCCATGGATTCGGTAAGCGACAGGGACTTTGTTGCCGAATTTGCATTCTGTGCCTCACTTACATCGATCCATCTGTCCTCTATGGCCGAGGAACTTGTGTTATGGTCCTCACAGGAGTTCAAATTCATCGATATGGATGATAGATTCACAACGGGATCATCGATCATGCCTCAAAAAAAGAATCCTGATATCACAGAACTTATCAGAGGTAAGACCGGAGCAGTCACTGGTAGTCTGATCTCCGTGCTAATGATGATGAAGGGCCTTCCGCTCTCTTACAACCGGGACCTTCAAGAGGACAAGGCACCTGTGATGAGTTCTATCGATACGATCACGATCTGCGCGTCAATGATGACGATGGTCGTCTCTACGATGAAATTCAACAAAAACAGAATGCTATCTGCAGTCACCGAGGGATACATAAACGCAACCGATCTTGCTGATTACCTTGTATCAAAAGGCATTCCTTTCCGCGAAGCTCATGGTGTTGTTGGCACAACTGTAAGGTACTGTATTGAAAACAACAAAAAACTCGAAGACCTTACGATAGAAGAGCTCAAGAAATTCTCCGAACTCATTGACAAAGATGTCTACGATGTACTGCCTATTGAAAAATGCGTTGAAAGACGCAACTCTCTCGGAGGAACATCATCAATATCGACTGACGTACAGATCATCGAAGCGATCAGAGAACTGATGACAAGAGAAGATACTGTACGTCAGGAATCCGAATTGATCGAAAGATGCTGGAGCGAACTTCTTCAATAAACATCTCTTTCACAAATACAGACAATCTTGTACTTGTAGATACAAAAAACGAAACAACAGAGATTAAAAGCAGTAAGATAGGATCAAATGAAAATATTTGTACGCTCTTATGCACTGCCTTATTTTCACTTACTCTGCTGCCCTTATTGATCCAATCATCGATATTTTCTAAATCGACATTTGCTGACAAGATATTCACTGTGACAGAGATGATATTAATTTTTACAGGCGTATTCTACGCAGTCTCGAAAAAAAAAGAAATCTCCAAGCAACAGCATTACTGTGTTCTGTAACTTAATGCGTTATGACAGTTGTGACGAACTTTTTATTTGAGATCACTCAAAAGAAACATTGTCGTCTTTGGTTACTTCGAACTTGACCTTAGCCGTTGTGAGCATGTCGCTGATAGTGTCACCGATGCGTTTAACGTCATTGGGCTTACCAGTCATGGTCTTGACATAGAATTCTTTCCTGTCCATTGGGAATATGAGTCTATACTTACCTTTCCTGTTATATCCCTCAGGCTTTCTGTTCTTCTCAAGGTCGGACATGTTCAATTCAATAAACATTTCGCGACTCTCTTCATCCTCTGCCGTCTGAAAATGCTCATTCTCTGATAAAATAAGCTTTAGTATGTCTGGAAACACCGGCACAATATCCTTATAATCAGACTTTCCCTTGAGAACGAAGTGGTAACTGCTAGACTTCATTGCGTTCCCCATTCAAAAGCGATTATTTAATCATATCCGCGATGTGAGGGTTTAAATATAAAACATCGATGAAGAAGCAATGAGATGCGCTCTTTCTATTGCGGGTTCTGATTCCATCGGCGGCGCTGGTATTCAAGCTGATGTAAAGGCCATGGGATCTTTAGGAGTGCATGCTTGCGTAGTGATCACGGCTGTAACGGCACAGAACACGCAAGCTGTCGAACGCATCTATCCTATGCCCGTTGACATGATTCAGGACCAATTGGGTGCCATTCTGAAAGATGCTGACATCAAAGCAATAAAAACAGGAATGCTGTATAGCCCTGAAATTGTTGAAGTCGTCGCAGATGTCCTTGAAGATCACGACATGCCACTTATCATTGACCCAGTCATGATTTCTGGTGTTGGGGACTCACTTGCAACGTCCAATCTTGCCAAATCCATTAAAAGAGACCTTATGCCTCTTTGCGAACTCATTACTCCAAATAGATATGAGGCTGAGACACTCGCAAAAATGGAGATCAACGATGAAGACGATGCAAAACTCGCATGTGAACTGATCGGCAAAGAGGGTTCGTCGGTCCTTCTTAAAGGCGGGCATATGAATGGAAAGACTGTCATAGATTATCTTTACCTTTCATCGGAATTCACAAAACTTGAACGTCCTCGTCTTGAAAGAGCTGGACACGGTGGAGGGTGCACATTATCTGCATACATCACTGCACATATGGCTAAAGGCATGGATATCATGAACTCTGTTTTGAGATCTAGAGATCTCATACAGGAGTCAATTGCTTCCATGTACGTGATTGGAAAAGGTGACAAATGCGTTAATCCTATGGTCAAAATGCAAGACGACACCCCTAAATTTCACATATTAGATGAGATTGATGCTGCAGCAGATACTCTCATCAATATGATTCCTAGCTCATGGGTACCTGCCGCCGGAATGAATATAGCCTACTCATTGCCCAGCCCCGCGGGTCCAGAGGATATCGCTGCCATAGACGGAAGAATTACTTTCCACAATGGAAGTGTCAGAAAGAATGGAAAAGCAAAGTTTGGCGCTGCAGAACATACATCATATCTTCTGCTCTCTGTGATCAAATTCGATCCTGAGATAAGAGCTTCGATCAACCTTGAATACTCTGAAGAGCTGATCGATGTTCTAGAAGAGGTCGGCTTTAGTATTGAGACATTCGACCGTAAAAAACATAAGGACGACAGACTTGGAGAGATTACCACTCACACAATAAAAGCAGCAGGAAAAGTACCTGATGTCTTCCTTGACAAAGGAACGAGTAAAAAAGAAATGATGATCAGAATAATGGGAAAAACGCCAAAAGATCTTCTCCAAAAACTTGAACTCATCCTATAATTCCCAAGCAAGAATGTCCTGGCACTATACCTAACTTTTTAAAAACATAACATCCAACTTTTATCCTGCCTTTTTTCATATTGAATATTGCTCCCAGCAAATCAAATTATTTATGAAAGAAAGATGCCGATAAAAATTACGGATCCCGATAGCATGCCTATCGGGATTTAAGTTTATGATTAATCATCAGACTCAACGTAACCAACAAAGACTATGGTGAAATAGAGTTTTTCTCCAATCTTCTCTGCCGTTGTCTTGTATGTAATGTCATCACCAAGCATGTTGGTAACGTACACTTTCGTATTGTCAACGATGATCTGCACCATTTCAATTTCGCCAGTCAAACTCCCTACGATGGGCACGACTTTCTCGTCATTGAAAACGTATTCGAATTCAATCGTTCCAGAGGTGATACCTGTTACCTTCACGGAAACAACATCATTCATCTCATATGTCTCGCCCACTACTGGAACATAGGTAAAAGTGACCGTCCCATCTGTATTGGAGTATACATTGGCATTCCATCCATATGGAGACACCATACTGCTAGTAACACTTGAAACTCCGAAGAATGTCTTGAAATCGGTAAGTTGCATGGTACAACTCACTGCTACACTTCCATCCGTCATTGCAATCGTCTTCACCTGTGTTTCTGTGAGCACGCCATACGCATCAGCTGCTGGAATGGCAACCTCGATCACGTCTCCGGGAACGTGTCCGATAAGCGCATCCTCGAACATTGAAAGATACGTACCTTTACCGATAGTGAAACTAACGGTCGAATAACTTGTCTTGGAATAAGCCCAGCTCTTTACATATTCGCCATTATTTCCAACGTTTGATAGCGTAGTATCGAAGACTACTGCGCCATCTTCATCGTAATAGCAATAAAAGCTCCCAGTGTAGTTTACAATGACCTCACTGCCATACTCAGCAGGGGCCCCAGTAGCTGAAGAGATGTATTTGTCGTTAACCGTAGATGCGATGACACATACGGAAGCGATAAGTAGTACGGCCATACACACTGCAAGGATCGGGTCCATTTTAGAGACCTTGACGCCAGTACGTAATCTCTTCTCTGCCCTGGCTTCTTTCTCAGGTTCCTCATTTTTGGTCTTTTTATCTTTGCCGCTCTTCTTAGAATCCGTCTCTTGAAGCTCGGCCTCGATATCTGCTGCTTCCTCTTCGAGGATCGCTTCCTCTTCAGATTCCACATCGACCTTCTCTGATTTCTTCGATTTACCGGACATTTTAACTAGGTGAGCAATCACTGGACCTTATAAAAAGCTATCTTAGTCTAGCAGCGCGTAAGTCCTACGCGCACGCGCACTAGCGCGTCCAAATCACCTTCCCAAAAGCTGAGTGGATGATTTTACTCGAAATCTGCCGAATCAGTGTTTTTACACACCTCCTTTTTCATGTAAAGCTATTAATCCGCATTCCCCATCTAGAGAGCATGACGACTTCAGTCGCAAAAATGATGACAAAAGTCAGAAAGACCAAACCTCTGGTACACCACATAACCAATTACGTTACTGTGAATGATTGCGCCAACATTACTATCTGTGCTGGCGGCGCACCTGTAATGTCAGATGCAGCAAAAGACATACCTGAGATGGTCAGACTCGCTTCCGCACTTGTACTTAACATCGGTACTTTGAGACCCAGAACTGTAGATTCAATGATTATTGCAGGAAAAGAAGCGAATGACATCGGTATTCCCGTGATACTTGATCCTGTAGGCGCAGGTGCCACCGCATATAGAACTGAGTCAGTCAGCAAGATACTCAATGCTATCAAGGTCTCAGTGATTAAGGGAAACGCAGGGGAGATCGGCGTACTTGCAGGTACTGGCGGAAAGGTCAGAGGTGTAGATTCGATGTCTGAGCCTATAGACTGCGAGAACACCGTAAAAACACTTGCAAAGAACACTGACACTATCGTTGCTATGACCGGCCCTATTGATTATGTCACAGATGGAAAAAAGGTAACAATCCTCAAAAATGGTCACAATTATCTTGAATGTGTGTCAGGCACTGGATGCATGGTATCGTCAGTTGTAGGATGTTACGTTGGAGTACACAGTGTCAACGTCAAAGCCGTATCCGCTGCAATATCGGTATTTTCAATTGCCGGTGAAATTGCAGCCATAAATGCCAAAGGCCCTGGTTCGTTCAAAGTAGGACTGTTCGATTCGTTGTACAACCTTACTGAAGATGATATTGATTCGAAGCTCAAAATGGAATAAAAATGCCATACTGTCTATACATCATCACAGATGATCGATTATCAAACGGACGTTCGCACATTGAAATTGCAAAAGCAGCATTCGAGGGGGGTGCCGATGTCGTCCAATTACGTATGAAAGATTGTGAGGGTGCTCTTTTCTTAAAAACCGCAAAAACCATTTCTGACATATCAAAGCGATACGATGCATTGTTCATTGTCAACGATAGAGTAGATATCGCCATCGATTCCAATGCAGACGGAGTTCATTTGGGACAGACAGATATGCCTGTGAAAATAGCAAGAGGCATTGTACCAAAAGATTTCATAATCGGGGTCTCGGTCAGTAACGTAAAGGAAGCTCTGCAGGCAGAAAAGGACGGCGCAGATTACGTTGCATTGAGCCCTATCTTCAATACAACATCAAAAGATGATGCTGGCTCTGGCCATGGACTTAAAGTTATGAAAGATATCAAAAATGCAGTGAATATCCCTGCACTGGCGATAGGTGGTATAAACAAAAATAACGCATTGAGCGTTTTTGATGCAGGAGCAGATGGTATCGCAGTAATATCGGCGATAGTATCCCAACCGGATATCACCGCAGCTACACGTAAACTCAAAGCATTGATAGATCGCCGGTGATCTTATCCACAACTGCATTCGAACAAGGACCGATACCGATACAGGTAACTGACCCCGAGGGCACCTCGGTCCTTCCCTGGTCCATGATGATTGTATTGATTAGACCTTGAGCATCGGCGGTGGCCTTTAATTCATATAGATCTTCTAAAGAATCCACCTTGAGAACAACTTTCTTCTGACCTTCATTGAACCATTTGTCAAAATTCTTTGAATCTTTTTTCTTGGATGCAAATGCACAGTTGACCGCGGCATGAGAGGCTTGAGCTGCAACCTTGCCCTTAGACATCTTAAGATCCCCTCTCACCACTATGACGAGTTTCAATTCCTCGTCATCAGCTTTAGTAAACAATGCCATTCATATCACTGATTTTTTGTCAGTTCTTTGTCACATATATAAGTTGGCAGAAAAAACATACGACTCAATCAAACGAATCTTTTATCAACGGTGTTATCATTCATAACCGCATGGCGATGATCGACATTGAATACAGATATTCCAATAGATCTCTCGGAACCGACCAGATCAGGCGCACGACCGTATACCAGATGGAATGCTACATTCGAGATCTTGTGACCGAGATGCAATCTGCTGAGATCTCTGTAAAATTCGAAACTGGCTTTGCAGTTGAAGGTGAAAAGAACATGGTCTATATCAATGGTAAAAGTGTTCCCGATATCCTGAATAATCTTAAGATCGTCGTTCCCGAGGATGATGAGGACAATTGCGGTTGCGAACCAAAAAAACTCATAAAATTCGAACGCCCTACACAAGACTGGAAAGAAGAATACATAGAAGATATTCCTGATGTCCTTATGAAAAACGCCATATCTAAAGTATATGCAGACATGGAAGCCAACAGAATACTTTAAAAGAGCTCCGTCAATCAGCTTATCGATGTTCGAGATCGTAAAAAGGGATGGACTTGCAAGGCTTGGAAGACTTGAAACAAGATCTGGGGTATTGGAAACACCGGCTTTATTGCCTGTAGTGAATCCAAAAATTTTCACAATCACGCCTAGAGAACTCTACGATGAGTTCGGTTTCAGAGCATTGATCACAAACTCGTACATTATCAAAAATAGCGATGACCTGAAAGCAAAGGCACAATCCGAAGGACTGCACAAGATGCTTGACTTCCCTGGTATAATAATGACCGACTCAGGTACCTTCCAGAGCCACATGTATGGTGAGGTAGAGGTAACAAATGATGAAATGGTAGAATTTCAAAAAAGTATCGGAACCGACATCGGAACCGTTCTAGACATATTCACCGAACCTTTTTGGACCAAAGAAGAAACTGCAGAATCAATAGAAATCACACTTGAAAGGACCCAACACGCATGTGACATAAAGGGCGACATGATGATCAATGGTGTCGTTCAAGGCTCCGTCTATCCAGATCTTAGAGAAGACTGCGCACGCAGAATGGCCTCTATGGATGTGGACGTACATCCAATAGGCGGCGTGGTTCCATTGATGGAACAATACAGATACTCGGAACTTGTGGATGTTATCATTGCATCTAAAAAAGGACTTAATCCTAACCGTCCTGTTCATCTGTTCGGTGCCGGACATCCCATGTTACTCGCTCTTGCAACATTACTTGGGTGCGATCTATTTGATTCTGCATCATACGCAAAATATGCAAGAGACGACAGGATGATGTTCATTGACGGAACCTTCCGTATTCCTGATATGCAATCATTAGATTGCAACTGTCCAGCTTGCAGAGGACAAACGATCGAGTCCTTAAGAAAGATGGATAAAAAAGTACGTGAAAAGCTTGTTGCGCGCCATAACCTCTATCAAATAACCGATGAACTCTCAATGGTCAAAAGGTATGTGAAAGAGGGAAGGCTTTGGGAACTTGTCGAGATGAGATGCAGAGCACATCCTGCGTTACTTGAAGCACTCAGAAAACTGAAAGAACATTCAGAGTTCCTTGAGCTTACTGAACCAATCAGCAGAGAGAGTGCAATGTTCTATACAGGAACGGAAACTCGTGCAAGGCCCCTTTTCAAGAGATATGAGAATAAACTGCTGGAAAGATATGTTGCACCTACAGAGAAAGCTGCATTGTTTCCTGACGGCGGAAAACCGTATAGCAGACACTATGCATCCGAATTCAATAAAGTAAGAAGAGCAGGATACACGCCAATAGTAATGTCAGCATTCGGCCCAGTACCTGCAGAACTTGATGAAATCTATCCACTGGCACAGTCACTTTTCCCTGAAATTACCGACAGAGAAACAGACGAAGAAAGCGAGCGCATGACTTTTGAATTCCTTGCTGCTGCGGGATTTAAAGAAGTAAGGGAATTCGAAGACATCGAAGATGGCGATATGGAATTCGATGCAGATCTTCTTAGAGCAAAGGCAACGGCGAGATACCAATTCGAAATTCCTGCCGCCGATGCATTATTCCGTGGTAATATTGAACTCATTAAAAGCAAAAAAACTGGAAAGATCAGAAATGTAATATCGGACGGAGAACATGTTCTTTCAATGAGAGCTGGTGATGGACTTTACACTCTCAGAGCAGAAGGTGCAAAAAGAATAATGGAAGCTGTTCCTTCACCGAAAATGAGAGTAATAATCATGGACGATGCAGTTCCCTTTGTTTCGGAAGGTAAAAACGCATTCTGTCAATTTATCATTGATACAGATCCAGCAATAAGACCTATGGAAGAGGTCATAGTCACTGATAAAAACGATAGATTCGTTGCGACAGGCCGTGCAATTCTGACAAGGAACGAAATAAAATCATTCAGAAAAGGAATCGCCGTCAAGATCCGTAGCGGATCCGGAGACGAGGCCTGAGGCCTCCTCCGCGATCTTCATACACGCCAATAGATCATCTGCAGAATTCTTCATTGATCCGGCATCGTTCGCTTTTATCTTGAAGACTATAGTTCCGTTCGAGAGTGTTGATTCAACATAGCCTTTATTGTCTGGCTCTAATGCATGATAGACCGTATCTGCGATCTTATTGTTCTCGTACTTAAGCTTGATCTCAAGTTCCAGCATCTTAATTCCTCTGGTCCAGTACTGCTTTACTTACAGCTATTCCGACTTCTTTCGTACTCATCTTACCACCCATATCAGATGTCACATGACCATTCTTCAAGCAATATTTTACTGCCTTCATAACAATGGCTCCTGTTTCTGGATATCCGATATTATCTAGCATCATCTTTGCAGCCAATATCGCAGCAATCGGATTTGCGATTCCTTTTCCTGCGATATCCGGTGCAGACCCATGAATAGGCTCGAACATGCTCACTCCCTTAGGATTGATATTGCCACTTGCCCCAAGTCCGAGACCACCCTGCAATTGTGCACCCAGATCAGTTAGTACATCGCCAAACAGATTGGGCACTGCAACCGTACCGAAAGTCTCAGGACGTGCGACCATGGCCATTGCCATGGCGTCCACATACATGTACTCCAGTGCCATTCCGTGTTCTGTTGCCTTGGCTTCAAATATCCTCCTCTGAAACCCGTAAATATCTGTGCAAACGTTCGCTTTATCTACGAGAGTGACTTTTTTGTCGCCTCTTGCTTTTGCATATTCGAATGCATAATCGGCAAATCTCTCCACTCCTTTTCTGGACAACAGACCAATTTCGAAAGCGAATTCCTCTGGTGGCTCTGAGGATATATCAACTGATAGCCTGAGTTCATAGAGTTCTCTTTTCAATTTGATGCCAACGTTTCCGCCATTGCGCCCAACAATACCGCCTACACCCATGTAAAAATCTTCGGTATTCTCTCTGATAAAATGAATGTCGAAATCGACTTCTCTTTTCAGTGGCACATATGGGTGCCAAGATGTCACCGGCCTCAGATTGATATATAGATCCAATGCCGTCCTCATTTTGAGAAGAATGCCTTTTTCGAGAATCCCTGGTTTGACTTTGGGATCTCCAATGGCACCAAAATAGATCGAATCCTTTTTCTTCAGTTCTGCAAACTCATCGTCCGTTATCAATTCTCCGGTCTTGAGATACCTATCAGAACCAATATCGAACAGCTCAGCATCATAATTGAATGACGAGATCTCCGAGACAGCGTCAAGTACCTTCATTCCCGCATCAATAACTTCTTTACCGATGCCGTCTCCTGGTATCAGAGCAATGTGCTTCATTTTTTTTCACCTTTGATCTTGGCCATCAGTCCACCTGCAGATACTAATGAACTGATAAATTCTGGATATTGTGGAAAAGAATATACTTTTTCTGTCTTTGAGTCAACAACAATTCCTTTATCAGGATCTACTGTTATCGTGCTCCCTTCTGCAGAATCAACCTTACATTCTACAAGAAGCAATCCGATATTGATAGAATTCCTGAAAAATATACGTGCAAACGATTCGGCAACAACACAAGATATTCCTGCTTCCATTAATGACAATGGGGCGTGTTCCCTGGATGAACCGCAACCGAAATTCTTTCCTGCAAGGATAATGTCTCCTTTTTTCACTTCTAAATGAAAATCAGGTCTAACTTTTTCGAAAATGTAATCATTTAAATGATCAAGATTTTCTGCCAATAAACGTTCGGCAGGGATTATCTGGTCTGTATCAACATGGTCCCCAAATCTCCATGCCTTCCCTTTGATCGGCTGCATCAGAGTTCCTCCGGCG
>JBAZDV010000026.1:0-10421 GCA_041654195.1 Candidatus Methanomethylophilaceae archaeon
TTGCGGCACCCTACTACATGGTCATGGGGCTTTGGGATCTTGTTTATTCTGGGCCGTTCTTTATCACCGTTATATCGGTCGTTCTGTGTTTGGCCTTCTCGCTTGTATCAAGTCGCGCTTGGACAGTCACAATTCCTGTGTTCGCAATAATTACGATTGCGATCTTTGCGGTTTTGTATTTTATCAGCAACGGTCTATACAACGACATAATCTATGGTAACAGTCTGTACACTAACGTGACATTTGCGTCACTCATGGAATCGAGTTCGCTTTCACTCTCTGTGCTTGCAACCTACTTTGGATGGATGACGCTTTGGTTCGGATGGCTTGCAGTCGTATATATGCTGTACAAGTCCCCTAAGAACGTATCTTCAATGAAGTACATCTTTGTGTTACTCTGGCTGATCGTGTCTCTGCTCATCAGTATAAGGTCTGAAACACTTGCTGTGGTATTTGCACCGGCATATGCCATTGGTTTCGCTTTTGTGATGATCTGGTTATTCAAGCATGTTGATTTCAAGGGGTATTTCACAGGGGTCAGAACGACAGATCTCAAAACCTCGTGGAAGAGAATCCTGAAGCCAATCCCGTTTGCTTCGATTATTGTTGTACTTTTGCTCTTGTGTGCGCCCAACATGTTGTACGCTATTGACGCGAGCATCTCGAATAACGAAAAAGACGATTACAATAACCAGGTGGATGACGTGTTCGGTGATGAATACCTCGGAGCACTTGGTTATTACGTAAAGACCGATTCAGATTGGGTAGTCAATGATGCATTCTCATCATATGCTAACAAAGAAAAATCTGGTGCCATGGTTACATGGATCGATTATGCAGCTGATGCGGCCACATTCGGTGATTTTGATGTGATCGTTGACAGTTTGGGTAATGGTTCCTCAGCAATGGCGAACATTTTACTATCAAATGGTTCGGATGGAAGTTCGACTGCAGCACTGTTGCTCTATATGATATCGTATTACGGTATTGACAATGCAAAAACTGCACTCATGGGTGCAGGAATGTCTGAAGAAGATTTCCTCACACTCAAGAACATCATAGAAAACCCTGGTGACTACAAAGAGGAGGTTCTTGCGGACCCCGATACATACGGGGTCCTTGCTCTAAGCATATCTGACGAGAATGTCATGTACAAATACGGCGGAAACTTCTTGACTGAAAATTACTCTACTTATGAGATCTCCAGTCTTTATGATTCTGTCTGCAATGCTTGTGGCAAGAACGTGTCCTACGTTGCAGTGAGCGGAAATATGTTCCCAGTCTATTACGGATACAGCTCAGTGTTCAGTACAATGGCATATCTGAACGGATATCAGTTATCCGATTCATATGGTACGGTCACTGAATTCTTGGATGCTAGCGGTTATTCGACATATTACTACGGAATCTATGACTACACCGATTCGATGTGCAATACTCTCTTGTGGAGGATGTATGTCGGAATGTCTCCGGAAGAGGCAGGTTTCACAGGTACATTTGCCTCAGTGAGTTATATTTCAGCGCTCTCATTGAGTGATGGGACATACAAAGCCGTTCCAGGTTTCGGTCTCAGTAATTACAAGATATCATACTGGCATGTCATGTACAATGCAAATGATGATGCCACACTGTCATCTGATGGATGGGTGGAGATGGATGCATATGAGGCCATTGAACTCCAAACAGAGAAAGGAGGACTCATCAATTATCTGAGTGGACTTCCAATAATCTTCGAATATACCGATAATGCATCAAATTCATCCGTTTCCGGTACGGTAACATATGAGGATGGCGATGCAGCAGAGGGCGTATGTGTTGCAGTATTCGATTCGAATGGTAATCAATGCTCTACAACATTTACCGACGAGAATGGGAAATACACGGTATTTGTTGATGAGGACAGCTACACCATCGAGTTCAGTGCAGGTTCGACCGACATTACTGGCGGAAGCAAGATCAAGACCGAATTGGTGTCAGGAATAACCACACTAGATGTGACAGTTCCGAATACAAGTCTCAGTGGATCTGTATCTACAAATGATGAGACGGTTGAGAATGTCAAGATAAAGTTGGTCGGAACGGTAACTGGAGAGGTATATGAGATAAATACCACGACTGGTGCGTTCAGTTTGGAACTTTTGCCTGATACATATACAATCACTGTGATGTCACCTGATGAAAGTACAACATATACCACAACTTCATATCTTACTGTTATTGGCAGTAATGTGGGTTTGGAGATCTCATTGGATTCAGCAAGTATAACTGTCAATTTGAAGAATGAATTCGGTTCCGCGGTATCTGGTGAGACTGTGGTGCTTACAAATACGAACACCGGTGCAACATTCGAAGGAACCACAGAAGATGGATCTGTCGTTATCAAAGTTACGCCTGGAACATATACGTATTCAATGAGTAGCAGCAGTTTGTATACAGTACCTACTGCCTTTACTGTTGCAGCGAGTGGGACCAAGACTCTTACGGTCACAGCAGTAAATGCTGAGTTAATATCTGTATCTGGATTTACAGCAGATGTGGGTTCAGTAGCCATCTACAGTTCTGCATACACCGGAACTGCGAACGTCAGCAGCGCTGGTTCGATCAGTGTGTGTGTGCCGACTGGATCTGCAGGAATTCCTGTGTATAGTTTATATGGTGTTGATGTGAAGACGTCCAAGGTCTACTGGACCACGTCTGCATCTACATCTGTCACCGGAGAAACAGGATATTTGGTAAGCGGAACACTCAAAAACAGTTCTGGATCCGCAGTTTCAGGAACCATTGTGTTCTCTGATTCTGCCAATGCCTACAAGTCAGTTTCTGTGATGACTGCGTCTGATGGAACATACAGCATATTGCTGCCCGCAGGAACATACACGGTTTATGCCACGAACTCTAGCAGTCTCGTATGCATAGATACGCTTACCGTAGGAACGGAGGCGATTGCAGATAACGACATCACAATGGTGGATGCACGTAAGATTGGTGGAACCATAATGTGGTATTCGTCAACGTATGATCTGTGTTACGTTCCGATCAGTGTCGAGTATACAGATTCTGACACCACGTACACAATCGGATTGCTGTCAAATGCTGATGGAACCTACTCTGTGTATGTTCCAAGTGGATCTGCAGCTAATGTTAAGGCGTCAATCGCCACAGAAGTGTTCTACTTCGAGGTAGATAGCGTTAAGGTATACGAGAAGACCATCACGGTAGCAGCAGCTTCAACAGCTTCAACCAGTAATAATTTCACAACTACTGTTGAGCCGCTTCATGTTACCAATGGGTCTTCACTATATTCGATCGTTATCAGTAGTCCGTCAACTACTATCACACCAAGTGGATCTGCAGATGTCAAGATCACATCACCAACAATCTACATCACCGTCAATTACACTGCCGATAATGCGTACTATTACTATTATGGAAGTTACACTGTAACGCCCGGAGTCGATCCGACCATCGTAGTCGATGCGGTTTCGTATTATACTGTGGTTGTAAGCGGTCTTGCAGATGACGATGTTGTCAAGATCACAGCACTGGATGACGGAGTTCAGAAGAGCAAGGTCAGCACAGGTGCGACCCGCGAGTATTATCTTGAGACGGGTTCTGAGTTCCTAGTTGAGATAACCAACAGTGATGGTTCGAAGATTCTATATCAAGAAGTAAACGCAGCAGCGACCATTGCCGTTGCCAGCACACCTCTTCAGGATGCAGTTAAATTTAGCGGATTCGTTGGTTTGGCTGCATCTGGAACAGTCAATATCAAGGCTATTTCCGGAAGTACGATCGTCAGTATCGATACCACTGTGACCTCAGGCAAGTATAGTGTTACGATGCCTATTGCAGACAGTTATGTATTCACTGCTGAGGTAACGAACACCGTTGATGATGTAAAATACACATATACGGACACAAGAACGGTCTCCTCAGCATCTATTGAAAAGACAAATGTCGTCAATATGGCTGTTCTCGGTGGCAGTGAAGGAGAAGACACCAGTACAGATACGGATACAGGAGTCACCGATGCAAAAATGACCATCACAGAAATGGGCAGTATAACAAAGAAGACCCAGGTCAAGTTCTCGTTGGATGTTACGACTTCCAGCGTCAACACGTTCTTGCTCACTGCCGGTTCCAGTTGGTCAAGTTTGACATTCTACAGCGATGCTGCCATGTTGCACGAGATCACGTCGATAACCAGTTCTGATGGCTCAAGCACTGTTTATGCTAAAGGTACCGTGGACGCAACGAGTGTAGCAGTCAATTCTGCGAACTTGTCTGTTGTGATCACAGATCTAAGCGGAACAACTGCTTATACTGCAAATTTTGCATATGATGATGCGAAATGGACAAAGACCACAGCTACTGAGGATACGACCAAGGTCAACTACGGTGAAGACGTCGTTAATGACTGCGAATACGAGTACGCTGTCAAGTTGGTCAATGATGACAACTTTACCAAGACCTTTACCGTGAAGGTTAGTGAACTGTCAGATGCAGGATGGTATTACACGTACGTGTTCGATAACGAGATCACATCATGGTCTGCGGATGGATTCACAGTATCTGTGGATGGATTCTCCAGCAAAACAGTATATTTCAAAGTGACCACAATTGATGGTTCATCGATGGACATTCCTGCGGAGGTCAGTTTCATAGTTACTGTCGATGAGGCAGCGGGTCTTAGTACTGATGAGGAAAGCGGAATTACCATTTCTTCCGACAATACTACTGCGACAACTATCAATACGCCTCTTACGTCAAGTTTGAGCGTTAGCAGTCTGGACGCAAGCGGCAGAGGTGTCATCATCGATGCTGGCAGCATACCAGTGTATGTGTGGGTAATGATAGCTTTGGCTGTTCTTCTATTGATCCTGGCTATTTGGCTCGGAATGAGAAGGGGGGTGTTCACACGCAAAAATTAATCGCATTGGTAGCGGTTCTCTCACTGTTCGCAGTCGGAGCCATGGGCATCGTCCTCTCGGACGATTCAGACGGAGCATATACAGACGTTGAAGGAAGTGCAACTTACGTTAAGACCGGAGGTACGGTAACCTTCACACTCAGCGGGGATGCTGCTTACTATTACACTGCCTCGTTGTTGAATTCTTCAGGAACGGTACAAAGTGGTGCTGTATCTTCGAGTGGTACGTTGAGTTCGACGACATTCACTTCTACAACGACAGTGACAGCACCGACCACAGCAGGGAATTATACACTTTCGATTGTGTTCTACAAGGATTCGACAAAAGCTGTGCAGATCTCTGCGAAAGATGTGCCTCTGAAAGTAGTGGAGCCTGTTACATTAACGGCAACATTATCCAACAGCGGTGAGATCTCAATGACCTTAAGTGTCTTCTTTGTAGTCAACGGAGAAAAGATCGAGGACAGTGAACAGACGGTCACAGTGGCTGCTAACGGTACCAAAGATGTCACGTATGAATATGTAGTCAAGGATCTGTCCAACTCCACATCTTTCTATCTGGCATCAGACGATTCAACGATTGCTGGTAAGATCAGTGGATTGGGGCCGGACAACACGCAGCATTTCTATACGTCTACGAACGATTATACTTTGATCATTTCACTTGTTGCAATCGTTTTGGTAGTCCTGGTGATTTTGACAGTGTATATCTACCGTAAACCTGTGAAGAATCTTGGTAAGCCTAAAGCAAGGCGTTAAACCTGAAAAAAATAGGGACGGGCTTGCCCGTCCTTTTCTTTAATCTATTTGATCATAAACAATGTTTTGTTCTATATTCTTTCATCAGAATGGCATTGGCCATGTCAGCGCGGGTCCTTTCCATGATACTGCGGGTAACATCCTGTTTCCTTCTCACAGGCAGAATGGCATCGGGGACATCGAACATTAGGAGTTCGTTGCTCATGTCTTCCATTTCGTTGAATATGGATTCTGCACCTTTTAGATCGTCTGCCATAAGACGGTTGAGAACGATCCTTCTCATCTCTCCTATGCAATCGGCAAGACCCATTATCCAGGCCTGCGGTGTTATATTGAGATCGTCGAATGAGGGGATGGTCTTCTCAAGAACGATGGCAGATAGTAGACTTGCTTCTGCATATTCCATCATTGCATCTGCTACGGCACCGGAGTAATATATCTCAGGTTCGTATTTGAGATCGGAGTTCAGTTTCTGTATGTCCTGTTTTAATTCTCTAAGAGCATCCGTATGATCTTCGTTCAGATGAATGGAATGAATGACATGTTTCGTCTTTCTGATGATCATTCGTGATGCGGCAATGGAAAGTTCACGTTCGGTTTCGATTTTTTCCATTCTTTTATTTACAGACGCTACGGTATCTGAGAGTCCTTTCATTACTTTGTAATGGAAAGGCAACAATAAATGATTATGTCAAAGAGATGTGAAAAAAGAGGCCCTAAGAAGACAGACGAACATCTCTTCTTCTATGCATTTGTCGAATAGATTATCAGAGGGTACTGTAAATTCGACATCATCGTATGTTACATCCATCAATGTCAGTGCATCGGGTCTGGTAAGTCCAAAAGAGATGTCCTCGCCGTTAAGGGCACGTTTTACATCTGATATTTGAGAATTGCCACTGCCTACAGACGATATTGCTGCGCAGAGTTTTCTTATCATATTCCATAGAAAGTATCTGGCACGGAATTCGACGACAATGATATTTTTTTCTTTGTGGACATATACTGAATTAATGTTCAGTGTAGTGGGTCTTTCATCAGGTCTGCAGAACTTTATGAAGTTATGTTCGCCGACAAAAAGTTCCGCGCATTCTCTGGCAATGGATTCATCGATACCCTTGGCAGGAAGAATATATTTGTACACACGTTCTGAGGCAAATCTCGGGTTGAAATCTTCTTTCACTGTTGCTATGGATCTGTAATAGACCCCCTTAGATACGGCGTTGAGTGCTCTTAGAAGATCAAGATCATCATTAAAAGTGGTGTTAAAGACAATTACATTGCCTAACGCATTGACATCGCGATCTGTTCTGCTGGCTGGCTTAATATCAAACCATTCTTCCGTTTTATCACCGCCGATTTGAATGAGGTTGGAAGCGACCTCGCCTATCACGGTCTTTTTATCAGGCTGTCTCTGAGAACCAAAGAAATTCTTACCTAGATAGGCTATTTTCACAGCGACGCGTCTTGTTGTCATTTTAAACGGTACGTAGTTGTTTCATATGGTCTACCCTACGTTGGACCAACTCTTTTTTTCCAATATCATGGCGGACAAATATGAAATCACTTTTTACATATTGTAATGCTTTTTCGCAATTCTGTTCTGCTTCATTGATCGTATCTGCGATGCCGACGATACCGATCGAACGGGAGGTTCCAGTTATCAGTTTTCCATTTTTGATATCTATGTTTGCATAGAATACGGCAGCACCGCAGTCAGCGATCTTCTTCTCATCAACGGAAATGTCCTTTCCAGATTCTGATTTTACACCATATCCTTTCGGGACCACATATTTGCACACTGTGGCTTTTTTGGCAAATTCAACACAATCTTCCAGTGTTCCAGTGGCCATTCTATGACAGATATCTGTAAAACTTGATTCCAATATGGGGAGGACATTCATTGCCTCTGGGTCTCCGAATCTTGCATTGAATTCAATGATCTTAGGTCCGTTCACAGTTAGCATGAACTGTCCGTATAACGGTCCGCGGTATGGGCAGCCTTCTTTTGTCATAGCATCAATGACATCCTGAATGATCTTTATTGCTGTTTTTCTTTCGTTGGCGGTCACGAAAGGAAGCAAATGGTTGCTATCCGTGTACGATCCCATTCCGCCCGTATTCGGTCCCACATCCCCTTCATAAGCTCTCTTATGGTCTTGGACCAGGGGCATAGGCGATACTGTTTTTCCATCACAGAATACCATCTGGGTAAATTCTTCACCGATCGCACGTTCTTCTAGGATAACACCCGCACCGCCTATGTCATTATCAAATATTTCATCGATATAATCCATAATATCTCGGAATGAGTGCAGATGCTCCCCCTGGACCTTTACGCCTTTGCCGCCAGTCAGTCCGACAGGCTTGACAACAATTTCATGGTCTATTGTTTTCAGATAAGCTTCTGCATCCTTTGCATTGTCGAATGATGCAAATTTTAGGTTACCCGCGATGTTGTACTTTTGAACAAGTTCTCTCATAAAGGTTTTTGACGTTTCGATCCTGGCTGCTGCTTTCGTAGGTGCTGCACATTTGACACCGATGCCCTCTAAAGCATCAACGATCCCTACACTGAGCGGAGCCTCTGGACCGATGTATGCCAACTCCACGTCGTTCTCTTTGGCGAAAGCACATACATCTTTGACGTTCTTCTCGTCGATTATCTTGTATTTTTTAGATCTGGCAATAATGCCAGGATTGGCATTCTTCATTACGGCATATATCTCAGCGCCAGATCTGAATAATGCTTCGACAGCGGCATGTTCTCTTCCGCCGCCGCCTACGGTTAAGACCTTCATTATATACACCTCAGAGATTCAGCGCTGCAATGACTTCGTCAATTCCGATCTCTTTCTTTACACTGATTTTGAGCATTTTTTTATTGCCGCCGGTAAGTTTCTCATAATCACGGACGATCACCTCAGGATCCACGTCTACTGCGTCAGCAATATCGATCTTGTTGAGGATTGCGACATCTGAGTGGATGAAGATGTCAGGGTGTTTCCTGACCATATCATCCCCCTCGGTCGTAGAAATTACAACGACCCTGTAATCTGTTCCCAACGGGAAATCGGCCGGACAGACCAAATTGCCCACATTTTCTATGAACAGTACATCGATGCTGTTGAGGTCAACGTTGTGGAGTGTCTTGTGGACCATGTTAGCATCCAGATGGCATTCTTTTCCTGTATTGCAGTTCACTGCCTCCATTCCAGATTTTTCCATCCTGGTAAAATCGTCCACGCCTGTAACATCACCTGCTATTGCACACACTTTCACGCCTTTTGCTCTGAGCTTTTCTGCGATCTTGATGATCAATGCCGTCTTTCCAGCACCTATCGAGCCCATGAAATCAACAGAAACGATATTGTGATCTTTCAGCATATGGTAGTTTTCATGAGCGATATTGTTATTTTCTCTGAGCACGTCATATTCCATTCCGACATTAGTGATGTTGTGCATGCTTTACCGTTAAAACGTTACGATTATTAAGAGTTAGATGCGTGAGATGCAAAGTATCTTACAAAGAGTAACAGATTAGGTCCATCCGTAAGGCATTATGTCTGAGTACACGGATAAGAAAAATGGGTCCCACGGATTGACGGGAATACCATCTCTGCTAAAAAGGTGAAATGTCATAGGACATTTCTGGGCAAAGGCAGTCGCGGACTGTTGAAAACAAGAAGTAAGTATCCAGCTGTGCGTCGGAAACAGAAATAAACCAAGAACAGATACACAAAGTGAACAGCATGAGCTATTCGAAAGAGTTATTGAAGATCCTGGAATCCGTCAGTGCCAAAGAGGGTTCTAGGTTGTCCGTTACGACAGAAGGCGAGACATATGTGGGCACAATGATGCCTCATCATGATTTCAGTGCTGCTGATATCATTGTTTTGAAGATGAAGAGCGGATACAACATTGGCATAAGGGTCGATGGAAGATCCAAGATCGAAGTGTTGGAGCAGCCTGTCGCAAGGATCAGGGAAGAGAAGGAGATCGAATCGAAGAAGGACCTTCCGAGCCTAGTGCTTCTTGGTACTGGGGGTACTATAGCATCATATGTTGATTACAGGACAGGTGCTGTTCATCCTGCGTTATCGACATCTGATATGGTGAACGCCGTTCCCGAGATCAGGGATATTGCAAATGTTCGTGCAAAGGTATTGTTCTCGATATTCTCAGAGAATATGGACATCCATCATTGGCAGGAGCTTGCAAAGGCTGTTGCGGAAGAGATCAATAACGGTGCGGACGGGGTCATAATTCCACACGGAACAGATACTTTGGGATATACTGCTGCTGCACTTTCGTTCATGCTTGGAGATGTTCCTAAGCCAGTTGTTCTTGTCGGTGCGCAAAGGTCATCCGATAGGCCATCATCAGATGCATCTAGCAATCTTATGGCATGTGCTAGATTCTGTACCAAAGCTAATAGGGCAGGTGTTTTTGTTGTTATGCATGACACCCCTGGAGACGACTCCTTTGCAGTACATGTCGGTTCAAGGGTAAGGAAGATGCACACATCGAGGCGTGATGCGTTCAAGAGCATGAATGTCGTGCCTGCAGCACACCTTGACCATGAAGGAAAGATAACGACCAATACGGAAGGTCGTCCGATCACGAATGGCAAAGCGGTCGCAAAAACGAACATGGAGAAAGCGGTCGTCCTTTTGCAATATTATCCGGGAATGGACTCGAACCTCTTCGAGGACATCTTCATGAAAAGCAA
>JBAZDV010000027.1:0-9701 GCA_041654195.1 Candidatus Methanomethylophilaceae archaeon
AATAAGTGGCCAATTGATTTTGACGGCATCGATGTGCTCTGCGACCTTCTCGACAACATCCAGTGCTTTATATTTGTCCGTTTCGTCCAACGCCAAAACAATGCGTGTGTCCTTCTTCATGATACCACTGTCATGAACTTGCAAGGATTATTAAAACATCGCACCGATGGTACTTCAATGAGCATCAAACATTTCAAATGCGGATCCGCGAGCACCGGCCCATTAGCAACGGGATGCGAACATTGCATCAAAGGGAGCAAGATGGTCCTGTTTATCACAGGAAAATGTAATACTGGATGTTTTTATTGTCCGGTGTCTTTTGAAAAAAAGAATAAAGACGTGATCTACGCCAATGAAATGAAAATATCAAACAGAGAGGAGATCCTTGAAGAAGCCGATGCCATGGACGCCACTGGCACTGGAATTACTGGTGGAGATCCGCTTCTAAATGTCGAACGTACCGTAAATGCCATTATACTTTTGAAAGAACATTTTGGTAAAGAACATCATATCCATCTTTATACATCGACCCTTGACTTTGACAAGGTAAAAATGGCCAGAGATTCTGGACTGGACGAAATACGTTTTCACCCCCCGCTTAAAATGTGGAATGATCTTTCCCAGACATCACTTAAAGAGATCGCCTCAATGAATGGTATTGATGTCGGAATGGAAGTTCCAGCTCTTCCTGGCCATGACGAAGACCTTGATGCTTTGATCACGTATGCTTTTTCGGTAGGAGTCAAATTCATCAATCTTAACGAGCTAGAATTTTCCGAGAGCAATTGGGACATGATGAAATCCCAAGAATACGAAATATTAGGCGAAACTTCCTCTGCTGTACGTGGTTCCAAAGAGCTCGCAATGAAGATGATAAAGAAACATCCAGAAATACCCATTCATTTCTGTGCTTCATCTTTCAAGGATGGCGTTCAACTTAGAAACAGATTCATAAGAAGAGCAAAACATGTCGCTAAAGAATATGATATCGTAACTGAAGATGGAACTATTCTTAAAGGAATAGTTTATGCTGACGACCTTGATACCGTCATATCGATCCTTAAGGAAAAATATGATGTGCCAGACAAACTTATTTTTAAAGATTCTGAAAAAAATCGCCTAGAAGTAGCTTCATGGGTTTTAGAAGAACTTGCAAACGAACTTCCGTTCAAATGTTACATCACAGAGGAATATCCTACATCGGACCGCCTTGAAGTAGAACGCATGCCACTGAACTAAGAAAATTGAAAAATGTAAATGGTTTGGCATTCCCTTGAGAATGACCGATCGTCAGGGGGCGTTCGATCAGTCGACGCTGATGCTCTGAATCTCGTGATGCCTGTTGACAATGTCTCTTGCAATACGAAGATTCTTGCCAGATTTGCCGATCGCCCTGCCTTTCAGCTTAGGGTCTACGGTGATCGTGGCGTGTGTAATGTTACCGCGCTGTTCGATCTCGACCTTCTGGGGATTATAGATGTGGAACACATTCTTTACGAACTGTTCAGGGTCGTCAGAATATTCCACGACCTGGATGTTCTTGCCGGTCTTCTCTTTGAGCTTGATTACATGCTCACCTTTCTTACCGACTGCTGTATTCCCCTGCCCTTTCTCCACAACGAAAACGAGTTTCTCTTCTGTATCCATACAGTCGATGACGTTCGCTTTGGTTATCGCTTCGAACAGGGATATGTATCTGAGGGTATCCTCGGTTAGTACGATATCTGCGGACATGTTTCTCACAGCGTTAAGATGTTAGAGGTACCCTTATCGATCACCGCAAGCGCGGAAACCGAGAACGGCTTACCACAAAGGGCACCCAATTCCATATTGTTACCCTCAAAGACATGGACTTTCACGCCAATATCTTCTCCAGTAAGTTCCTGGCTTGGACAGTTCCTGGCCAAGATGACCATCTGTGCCTTTCCAGCCTTTACTGCTTTCTCAGTCTGATCTACTCCGAACTCCACATGACCAGTGGTGATCGCAGCTTTTAATGCTCTACTTATGTCTATCATTCTTTATCCCCCTTTTCTTTGGGTGTATAAATCAGGTTTACGGCTCCGGTTCCAAGGGTAACCGGCTGACCGACGATGATGTTTTCCGCCACTCCCTCAAGATGATCCACCTCTCCGTTCATGGCTGCATGCAACAAGTGCGGCGCTGTAATTTCAAACGCGGCCCTTGCAAGCACACTTGATTTCCTTCCGGAAATTCCGTGCCTTCCAATAGCCTTGACGTAACCGTCATTGGTCATCAGGTCGGCAACAAGCATGATGTGTCTGATATCCACGTTAAGACCTGCTTCGGAAAGTGTTCCGTAGGCCTCATGGATGATCGAATTCCTGGCAGCTTCGATACCTAAGACGTCAGCGACCTCCAGTATACTGTTGGTCATTGTTCTGCTAGCATCTACACCCGCAACCTTCAGAACTTCCTTCAGGTTGCTTCCTTCAGTAATGATCTTCCAGGATGAACCATCTTTGCTAAGAGCTGCTCTCGTGATCCCATCAATTCCTTTGATCTTGGCGTTCTTCACTGCATCATAGATCTGCTGAAGCTTCTTGTAAGAAGGCTCATCAGATGTGACTAGGATGTCAAAGTCTCTGACCTCTACAAGACCGCGGAGGACCCTAACCTTATTGAGTCTTTCAACAATATCCTCTGTTTTAACACCACGATCATCCATCTTACGGGTATCGGGATTGATTATGAGTCTCATGTTCGTTATGTCCGTCTCGACCTCTGCAACATTCAGGAGGGTGGTCATCTCGATCTCATACGAAACACGGCGGGCAACATTCTCGTCCTCCGCCGCAATTCCTACAAGAGGGATATCCATTGACGGAGTACTAGGCACACGCCTAGCGTCCACGATCTCGATCAACCTGGGCAGACCTTGCGTAACGTTGATGTTCGCAACTCCTGCGTAGTGGAAGGTACGCATGTTCATCTGCGTACCTGGCTCTCCTATTGACTGAGCGGCCATGATACCGGCAGACTCATTGGAATCCATGCTATGACTGACAAACATACGATGCGCGACGACGATCAACTTGGTGCAGACCTCATCGCTCAGATTGTTGTTCTTGATACGGGCTGCGATGTCCATAACCACTTTGAGAGGAAGTTCTACTTTCTCCTTTTTCATAATCGCAAGCAATCTCTCCTCGTCATTTGTGAAGGCATGCGGATTGCTGATGAGCTCCATCGGAACGACCTGAACTTCCTCAACGACTGCTGCTTTGGTCTTGCTGGATGACGATTTTGAAGGGCTTTTGCCAATCTTAGCTATTATCGTAGCCGCTTCAGACTCCTCTATACCGAGCTGAACGAGTTCAGAGACACCTGCATCGCCGATCGACTTCAGCGTGTTGTATTTAGTAAGAAGAAGCGCTGCTGACTTCTCGCTTATGTCCCTGCTGAGCAGGGCATTCATGGTATCTTTCTTAGCCATTTTACTCACTCTCGAATTCGGTCTCGGTCTCAAACTCAGGACTCTCTTCTTCAACGTATTCCATTTCGTCCTTTTCGCGTGAACCGTAGTCTTCTTCTAGGTCCTTGTTCTCAAGAGCAAGGAGTCTATCCGCTTCATCTCCAAGGACCTCAGTGAACAGATCATCGATATCGATGGCTTTACCCTGAACAGCCCTTGACGGATCGATTCCATCCTCACCGTACACGAACTGAATGATCGTGCCTGCGGTGTTCCTGATGGAACCGTCCTCGGTTAATTTCAAATCTTCCAATGCAGAGATCAATCTCCTCTGCATGTAACCAGACCTTGACGTCCTGACTGCAGTATCGACCAGTCCTTCTCTCCCTCCCATTGAATGGAAGAAGAATTCGGTGGGTGCGAGACCGGTCTTGTATGAGTTAGAAACGAATCCCCTTGCATATGCTCCGAGATCCCCTTTCTTGAAATGAGGCAGTGTCCTGTCCCAGTACCCTCTTGCCAACCTCTCACCACGAACTGCCTGCTGTCCGACACAACCTGCCATCTGTGACAGGTTAAGCATAGAACCTCTGGCTCCGGCTTTGGCCATGATGACTGCGGGGTTCTGCATACCTAGATGTTTACCTGCTATGCGTCCTGCCTCATCACGAGCCTCTCCGAGGACCTTCATGACATTCACCTCTAACGTTTCTCTTAGAGAACGTCCAGGCATCTGATCGAGTGTTCCGTCCTGATATGACTGAACAAGTTCGCTCACCTTACCGATACATTCCTGGTTGAAATTCAATATCTGGAGTGTTGCCTCCTCGGGAATATCTTCATCATCGATACCAGTACTGAATCCATGATCCATGATTGCACCCAATGCAACCTTGGTAACATCATTGATGAACAGACATGCTCTGTCTGATCCGTAGTCACGTGCGATACGATCAAGGATCTTTCCTTTGCTGTTCCCGATACCTTTCACATCGATTGTACCGCAAAGTAACTGACCGTCACGTATCTTGACGTAAGCATCATATTCGCACTTTTCTTTCTTACAGACGGTACATCCCTGGCAGATACTTGCTTTGAATGTTACCCTGAAATCTTCAGGAAGGACGATCGAGAACAATTGCCTTCCTGTCCAGTACTCGTCGCCTTTGTCATTGACCATGGGTTCTGGGATCTTGATATTGTCCAGTCTTGTCAGGATGTTCATTGCCCTGGCCTTACTGAACTTAGGATTGAAGTGTGTAAGGAAGTATGTACCTGTGATATGATCATGAATGGCCCCGATAATCGGGCCGCCATACCTGGGTGATAGGATATTCTCCTGAACCTGCATGAGGATACGTGCCTCGGCACGGGCCTCCTCACTCTGCAAGACGTGCAGGTTCATCTCATCACCATCGAAATCTGCATTGTATGGAGGACAGTCACACAGATTGAATCTGAACGTACGTCCTTCCATGACCCTTACACGATGAGCCATCATGGACATCCTATGCAGTGATGGCTGCCTGTTGAAGAGAACCACATCTCCATCGACCAACTGTCTTTCTACTGCATAATCGATCTCGATACTCCCAGCGACCTCTTCGGCATTACGGTCAGTGACCCTGATCCTTCTTCCGTCGGACCTGATGACATAATTGACACCTGCGACATATTTTCCATTGTCGTCTTTGGGTTCTGTACCCCCTGCAACCAACGTCCTCAATGCATCGATGTTGTGCTCATTCACGTGGACAGGAACAGTAAGCTCTCTGGCCGCCGGTATAGGCACCCCTACTTCGTTGATAGATAGCAGTGGATCTGGTGAAATAACAGTACGCGCCGAGAAATTTACACGCTTACCAGACAGATTGGATCTGAAACGACCTTCTTTTCCTTTAAGTCTCTGTGTAAGCGTTTTCAACGGACGTCCGGACCTGTGCCTTGCAGGCGGGATACCGGATGTCTGATTGTCGAAATATGTCGTGACATGGTACTGTAACAATTCCCATAGGTCCTCTACGATCAACTGTGGTGCACCTGCATCACGATTCTCTCGCAGCCTCTGATTGATCCTTAAAACATCAACGAGCTTGTGTGTAAGATCATCTTCCGATCTATCCCCGGAATCCAGAGTGATCGACGGTCTGACTGTGACCGGAGGTACTGCCAATGCTGTAAGCACCATCCATTCTGGTCTGCATGTACCTGGATCCATTCCTAATGTTACCAGATCCTGATCTGGAATACGTTCCAGTCTCTCACGAACCTCTTTAGGCGTTAATTTATGATTATCAACAACCTCACGGAATGTTGTCGGCTTATCCAATTTGATCTTTATCTGTTCTGTACCGCAATATGGACAGATGCCTTTCGTAGACGCATCTTTAGCGGTCTCTTTGGAGAACAGTTTTACATCTGCAGAATCTCCTCCAAGCTCTTCCATTGTCTCCATGCTATCTCTGCGGTTCGTTACCTGCTCAGGTGTGAGCATGAGCCTGCCACATTTGTGACAGGTCGACTCCAACAAGGATTTTATGTCCTTGATGAAACCAACGTGAATCACAGGCATTGCAAGATCGATGTGCCCAAAGTGTCCTGGACATTCATCCACCTTGCATCCGCATGTCTTACAGCGAAGACCTGGTTCAATGACTCCCATATGTGGGTCCATCAATCCCATCTCAATGGGATATCCCTCATCGTCATAGGTATCTGCAGTGATGATCTTCGTTGCAGACATTTTCCTGATCTCCTCGGGGGAAACACAGGAGAATTTGATCGATCCGATCCTCTTCGAAATGCCTTTCATCATCTTAAGTCCTCCAGCTGAAGTCTCATGGCAACACCCAGGGACAGAAGTTCATCCATAAGCAGTTTGAAAGCATACGATGTCTGAACCAGATAGATGTTGGTGTTATTCTTGCACACAGGGCAATACAGTGCACCGCGCCTATCCATGATAGCTATGTGTCCGCAATTCGGGTTTCCGCAAACGTACTGTTGAGTTCCGTCGGATTCATCGAGCAGACGATCTTTGATGACCATTGCAGCGCCATGGCCGATAAGACAGTCACGCTCCATTTCTCCAAATCTGAGACCTCCCTGTCTGGAACGTCCCTCGGTAGGCTGACGTGTGAGTATCTGCACAGGTCCACGTGAACGGACATGCATCTTTCCACTAACCATGTGGTGCAATTTCTCATAGAATATCACACCGGTATAGACCTCTGTCTGAATCTGACGTCCGGTAGTACCGTCGTACATGATCTCTTTTCCAGTATTCTTGAACCCGTTCCTTACAAGACCGTCACGAATGGATTCTTCCCTCTCTCCTGAAAAGGCTGTTCCATCGATCATACGGCCTTCCATGGCACCGACTTTACCGCCGATCATCTCCAATACATGGGCAATGGTCATACGTGACGGGATACCATGGGGATTGACCACGAGATCAGGCGTTACACCGTCAGCAGTGAAAGGCATATCACATTGGTCGACCAAACGACCTATGACACCTTTCTGTCCGTGTCTTGAACAGAACTTGTCACCGAGCTCGGGTATTCTCTGATCTCTGACCTTGACCCTTACGAGCCTGGAACCATTCTCGGACTCCGTAACCATTACTGAATCCACGTATCCATACTCTCCAGGTCTGACAGTAATCGAGGTCTCTCTTCTCTTTTGAGGCGTAAGGAAATCAGTTTCCTCCTCAAGGAAACGCGGAGGCGATGTCTTTCCGATAAGAACGTTGCTTCCGGTGACCTCTGCCTCGGGCGAGATAAGCCCGTCCTCGCCAAGTGAGGCATATGCTAGGTCTGCACGGGCGCCCATTACGTCGGGGGCAGGGATCTCAAAATGATCTTCCTGTCCACCTGGATAACGGCGTTCCTCCGTACGATATGTTCTCATGAATGTAGAGCGACCAAGTCCACGCTGGACCGAACTCCTGTTCATTACCAGAGCATCTTCTATGTTGTATCCGTGATAAGACAGAACCGCAATACAGAAGTTCTGTCCTGCGGGTCTGTGGTTGTATCCCATGAATTCCATGGTCTGGGTCTGTACCATTGGCTTCTGCGGGTAATGCAAAAGATGCCCGCGGGTATCGGGTCTGATACGGTAATTGGAAGCTGGTATTCCCAATGCCTGTTTTGCCATTCCAGCACCCATCGTCACACGAGGTGATGAATTATGTTCAGGGTACGGAACTAATCCTGCTGCAACACCAAGAATACACATAGGATCGACCTCCATGTGCGTGTGCTCCTCAGTTATCTTTGATGGAACTGAGAATTCCTCTTCGCAGTGTTTGCATTTAAGGACGACATCGCCCTCTTTCCCAGGATTCATCCAATCGACTTCCGTGGGAGACAATGCATGGTGGCAATGCTCACACCTGTCAGGCGTGTCAAATGCATCGACAGCAATGTAGGTATCTTCTTCTTCCTCTGCATCCAACCATTCTAATATTCCCTCACGGAACAGATCATTCCATTTGACCTTGTGCTCGGACATTCCTTCCAGGTGTTTTCTTGTCAACATGGTCCTTCCGTCTTTGATGACCAAAAGCGGACGTCTGAGACGGCCTTCATCGCAGTTGATGATAACCTCGTTCATCTCTTCGTCAAAACGAACATTGATCTCATTCGAAAGAAGACCACATCTCCTTCTGTCACGGACCTCTGTGACCAGTCTCTTGGCATCATCGTGGCTTCCAACAAGGTCTCCGTTGACGTACACACGGACACTCTGTTGGTTTACCGGCGACAAACCTAAGTCTTTGAGCATCCACTTGACATCTGACTCGGGGAATCCCTCTGAGACGTCGATAATAAGCGCTGCGTTCTTGACCAGACCACAATTCTGACCCTCTGGTGTCTCTGACGGGCAGAGTCTACCCCATTGTGTAGGGTGAAGGTCACGAGCCTCGAAATGAGGCTGGCTTCTTGTAAGTGATGACGTTATTCTTCTAAGATGGGACATTGCAGACATGTTAGATGTCCTATCCAAAAGCTGTGATACACCTGCACGGCCTCCGACCCAGTTTCCTGTGGCGAGCGCATGCAAGAGTTTATGCGTTAAAAGATCTGGACGAATGGACGAGGAGATCCTGAGATCTTCTCTCTTTCTTCCCCAGTTCCTCTCCAACTGATATTTCAGATCCTTCATCAAACTGTTGAAGCTTGTCCTGAAGAGATCTTCCATGAGGTCTCCTGAAAGTTTGAGTCTCTTGTTAGCGTAGTGGTCCTTGTCGTCTTCCTTTCTTTTGTTCAAGGAAAGCTCAAGGACGGCACGTGCGATACGACCAAGGAAGATCGCCTTTTTCATACGATCTGTTTCGGTATCTCCGAGGTGGGGCAACAACGAACGGTCCAAAATGCTTTCGACCTTCTTCGTCCTATACTCCTTGGCCTGACCGGCTGCAAAATTCCTCTCTAGGAATGCGATTGCATCATCCCTTGTATGATATCCGTTAGGTGCATATGTTTTCTTATCGAAACAACTCTCAATATTGGAATAGACAATATTGGACATATCTTCGCTTGACACAATAGTATCATAAATGTCGGCATCAGATTCCATTCCGAGTGCTTTCATCAAAGCGACAAGCGGGATGGATCCAGAAGCAACAGGAACGGAAACCATTACCATTCCGTCCTTCTTTTTCTCAACAAGTGTTAGCGCACGGTACCCTTCTCTCTGAGAGAATACCTTTGCAACTTCTACACGTGAACCGTATTTTTCACTGTACTCGACCATGACCCTGTTAGGTGCCAGATCTTCCAATGTGATGAGTACCCTTTCAGTACCACCGATTATAAAGTATCCTCCTGGATCTCTTGGGTCTTCTTTGTTAGAGATAAGCTCTTTGTTGTATTCGTCATTGGTAAGCTCACGTCCCTTGCGAACTTCCATGACCTCTTTGTTAAGGTTGCATCCCTTGGACTTGACCATCATAGGGAGGTCTCCGACATGAACTGTCTCGGTCTCCTTCTCTATACCGTCCTCGATGACTGTGAAATCTACATAGACAGGAGCCAAATAATTTAAGTTCCTGAGTCTTGCCTCCATAGGCGTAAGTTCATGACTGTATCCGTTGGCCTCCATCACCTTTGGCTCATCGATGTGAATTGTGGGTCTGGCCTGCGGATCAACGTTACCATCCTCGTCTCTCTTTCTTCCGATACGTATTTCGATGTCTCTTCCGCCCGTGCGTTCTGAATCTAATTTTATGACACCACGATCAGCGTCATCCGTCGGA
>JBAZDV010000028.1:0-9540 GCA_041654195.1 Candidatus Methanomethylophilaceae archaeon
GACGGATTCAAAAATAATAGGACATCTTTTCAATGAACTAAAAACAATCAAAACGCAACTTGACAGAATTCATGATAAAGATGATGAATACGATGCTTTGATCACAGAAAAACAAAAGATCCTGAAAGAAATTGAGGAATACAAGACCATGCATAAGGTCAATCAAGACAAACGCACTCGCAACAATGTGATTATGTCGCAACGTGAGAATGCCGATCTGCTCAATCAACTAAAATATCAAAAAGAAGGTTTACAACACGCTTATGACGTACCTCATGAAGCAAAACAAGAATATGACCTCCTTAAGCAAAAGCTGGATTATCTCAACAGCGATCCTGATCTTTGTATATCTAAAGACGATCTCCATGACAACGATCCAAAAGCAGTCATGCGTAAGGGTGTGGAGATAGAGGATGCCTGGAATGCAGGACCCAAATTTGATGCCCTCGTCAGTCGCAAAGAAGAATTGAATACAGATATCGAAGATGCCCAAGACCTAATAGATGCATACACAAGAGATACTGGTTGGACGGAAAAAGCTGCAAAAAAGGTAAAAACAGGGCGTTATATCTCGGATAAGGCAGAATTGGTCATCAACAACCGTAAGGAAGATAACAGACCCGAGATCAAAAGGAAGATCATGCTTGTTATGATCATTTTTGGTCTGATCGCAATCATTACGGGACTGTTCACAAAGGAATGGTTTTTGTTGCCGATTGGTGCAGTTATCATGGTATTGGGCCCAATACTTCCAAAAATGCTTCATCATTCCCCTGACTCCTTAAATTTCATTACTCAGGAAGAATGGAGCAGATGGATAGAATCTGAAGGATATCCATCCGATACCACTCCTGAACGCGCTTGTATACTGGCATCACGTTTGGAAAGCATATCTACTGCCGCACAGAAAAGAAATGAGAACCTTTCAAAACTGCAAAAAATCAACGATGAAATTGCAATGTATGAAAGATCCATCACATCATTATGTAAAGCACTCAACATTGAACATTCTTCATTCCGTGAAGATGTCAATAAAATGTACAACATTCTCAAAGCAGCAAATCATACAAATGACGCAATGTACGCTCATGAAAAGAAGCTTGATGACAGAGCTAGTACAGAACTTGCAATGAAAAAATTTCTCAGAAAGTACGGAACAGAGACCAAATTTTTAGAGCAATATGATGAACGCGCAGCTCTTGAAGAAATAGATAAAAAGATATTCACCCTCGTCAGTAGCATGGAAGCATCATCAAAACTTCCGATCGATGAACTCCTTACGCTAATGAATGATAGCGGTGCAATACTTGAAATAAACGATACTGACGACAATTATGATGCTCTGAGCAGACGTATCGGAGAAATCGACACCCTTTTGAAAGGATTGCTCAACGATGATGAAATTACTGACCTCCTGAATATGAAAACCAAGGCGGAAACAGACCTTAATAAAGCGATACGAGAATGGGGAAAACTCTCACTGGCGGACCACATAATCTCTGATGCATGCAATCATTTCTATACGGACCTTCAACCTTCTGTTGTAAAGACGGCCAATCTCTATATGGGTCTGATGACCAATGGGAGATATCAGTTGAATAATGATCCCAGAGAAAGTGATATAATCGTTGTAGATTCTGTTGAAAAAAAGTCATCGGCACAATGGAGCAGCGGACTTGGCGACCAGGTTTTTCTTTCAGTTAAGATGGCACTCGCAAAGGAAATGGGTGATGAAAAAATGCCGCTCATCCTTGATGACGTACTCGTGAGATTTGACGTAGAAAGAAAACAGGGGGCATGTCGTGCTATACAAGAATTTGCAAAAAATCAACAGATAATTATGTTCACATGTGACAACTCATTGTACTCTTTATTCTCCCTGGAGGGCAAATTGAATAATATCAAGTTGGGTGGGTCTGTATAGTAATCCCATTCACAATCGTTTGGTCCTATAACAATGTTTATAATCTTATTCTTTTATCTACCTTCGAGGGAAATATACTATCTCCCTTGATTCACTGATCACTATCACAATCACTCGTCGTTCCCAGGAAGGAACGACATAGTCCAATAAACCGTTTGACCACAAAACCCAAGGGGGTCGGTCAGCAACAAAAGGGTTTCGGACAAAGACCGAAAAGGATGCAAATGCCTTTGAGCTATGAAGCCAAGGTATCAAAACAGCAGGATCGAGAGATAGGAGCATTTTCCCTTAACCAGAGGGATTCATACGAATAACATAGATCCTAACACTACAAAATATATGATTAAGGCCAAGATCAATGCGGATGGCGTCGTTGAAAAACCCGACGTCGTCGGTGCGATCTTTGGTCAAACGGAAGGACTTCTTGGAGACGAACTTGATCTTCGTGATCTTCAAAAATCTGGCAGAATAGGGCGCATCGAAGTAGAAGTAACTTCAAAAGGTGGAAAATCTGATGGAATTGTGTATGTTTCGTCAAGTCTCGATCAGGTCGAAACAGCCATACTCGCATCTGCGCTTGAAACGATAGATCGTGTCGGTCCATGCAAAGCAACGATCTCAGTTCTTGGTATCGAAGACGTACGCATCACAAAAAGAGAACAGGTCATTGACAGAGCAAAAGAACTTCTTAGTGAGCTTATCAAACAATCAAAGGGAACAAGTTCTGATTTAACCGAAAGTATCAGACAAAGTATACAGGTCGAAGAGATCACATCTTATGGTAAGGACAGATGCCCAGCAGGTCCCAATGTAAAGGATTCAGAGGCTATCATCATCGTTGAGGGCAGGTCTGATGTCCTTAACCTTTTAAGAGCGGGCATAAAGAACGCTATTGCAGTCGAAGGAACAAATATTCCAAAGACCGTTCAAGACCTTTCAAGAGAAAGGGTCGCCACGGCATTCGTCGATGGTGATAGAGGCGGAGAACTCATCCTCAGGGAACTATTCCAGGTAGCTGAAGTTGATTTTGTTGCAAGAGCACCACGCGCACATGAGGTCGAAGAGCTTACAGCGAAACAACTTGTAAAATGTCTCCGCAACAAAGTTCCAGGCGACCAATACATGGAAATGAACGGACTTTTGACTGAGAACAGCAATAAATCCGAAGATGAAGAGTCCGTTCGTAGCAAAGAAAGATCTGAACACAATTCTGATCGCAATGGTGACCGCCCTCGCAGGGATTTCAGAGAGGATCGCAACAAAGACCGCAATGAAGACCGATTCAGAAGAGACCGCGAATCCAGAATAGACAAAGAATCACATTCCGATCGCAACGAAGAAAAATCAGAAAAAGAACGCGAACCTAAGGTAGAAAGAGAGCTGCGTAACACTGATCGCAACGAAGAAAAATCAGAAAAAGAACGCGAACCAGCCAGGGACTTCAAAAAGAAGGATCGTTTTAATACTGAGGCGGTCGAAAAATACAAGAAAAAAGAACCCGTAGAAGAACGTGTTTTAAGAGAGAAAAATCCTGTGAAGATTCGTGAGGAAGTTGTAGCCTCAGTAGAAAAAGAGGAAAACGTGGAAGAAGAGGAAAAGCCAAAAACCTTCCGCAACAAAAAAGAAGCTACTCGAAAGACCAAGAGTCTTTCACCTGAACAAGAGAAATATCGCGACATGCTCCTTGACATGTCTTCGACGCATAACGCAAAAGTACTGAACTCTGAGAATCAGATCGTTCGTGAGATCGCAGTAAAAAGCCTCGTTGATTCGCTCAAAGAGAATTCAGAAGGTGTCACGGCTATCGTCTTTGACGGAGTAATTTCGCAAAGGATCATTGATGTCTCTGCTGACAAAGGTATCATGACCGTTGTTGGTACTCGCAAAGGAAATATCAGTAAGATGCCGGCAGGCATTGCAATTTGGACCAAGGAAGATCTTTACTGATGATAGAGAAAAAGAATATTACAACATGGAAAGACCTGGATGGTCTTAAAAGCACTGAGGAGATAGCGATTCCAGTTGATCCGCTGGATCGCGTCCTCGGTCAGGAGGAGGCCATTGAATTAGCAAAGATCGCTGCCAAACAACGTAGACATCTTTTACTTGTTGGCCCTCCGGGTACCGGCAAATCAATGATTGCAATGGCAATATCGATGCAACTCCCTAAACCTAAGACCGAGATCAGGGTTGCTAATAATCCTGAGAATCCTGAAAGGCCATTCCTTGAGGTACTAACAGAAGAAGAAGTTCTCAAAGAAACATCTTCGCTCGCAGGAGCATCAGGCTGTCTGATAGACCCCGACAAAGCCCCAGTACATGTTGCGGAAAAACTTGGCTACAGGTGCAGATCCTGCGGTAAATATTCAGCCGCAACGGAGCGTACCTGTCCACATTGTAACAAATCAAAGATAGACATGGGTGGAACATCCAATCCGTTTGGTGATTTGCTCGGCAATATGTTTGAAGCAATTCCACAAATCAATATGGGAAAGGAAAGAGTCAACACTACAAGAATACTTGCTGATGGTACGGAAGAAACCGTTGTGTTCGAGCGCGCTGGCGACTACAAGATTCGTATGCTTGATCAGAAGGCCCTTGAAAAAAGACGTGAGGTGGAAAAGAATTCTAACCAAAAGACATTGGTCAAATTGGACAGAACCCCATTCATACTCGCGACTGGAGCATCAGAGACTGAATTGCTCGGAGATGTTCGTCATGATCCATATGGGGGTCATCAAGGTCTAGGCACACCCGCTTATGAAAGAGTCGTTCCAGGTTCAATACACGAAGCACACGAAGGCGTTCTCTTTGTTGACGAAATCTCACACCTGGGCAATCTTCAAAGGTTTATACTCACTGCCATGCAGGAAAGAAAATTTCCAATTGCGGGACGTAATCCCCAAAGTGCGGGTGCAAGCGTCAAGGTAGAAAATGTCCCTTGTGATTTCATACTAGTTGCCGCATGCAATATACAGGACCTTGAGAATATCCTTTCACCGCTAAGATCTAGGATCATTGGTTGCGGATACGAGGTACTTGTTGACGTTGCAATGCCTGATACTCCTGAGAACCGTGCCAAATATGCACAATTCGTTGCACAGGAAGTCCAGATGGATGGACATATCCCTCATGCCACAATCGATGCTGTAGAGTCGATAATCGCCGAAGGAAGAGCACGTGCCAAACGCGACAATCAGGCCGGAAGTCTTACTCTCAGATTAAGAGAGATGGGCGGTCTTATTCGTGCTGCAGGCGACATAGCAACCGTTGAAAATGCACCATTGATCACTGAGGATCATATCAAAAGGGCAATCAGGCGTTCAAGGCCGGCAGAAGAACAAATCAGAGAAAAATATGGTTCATACACCAAAGGACTTTCAAAAGATATCTCTGACTCGCAAAAAGAGAAATCGCCTTATTACATGGAAAACCAACATTTGGATGATCAAATGTTCAACTGAACAGGCCCATCCATACGAATTCCCTCCCCTCCATCTTGATAATAATTAGGGAGGATTTCGGTTTCCATGAAACCATTTTTTTTATAAAAATGTCTGGCGCCCTCATTCGTAGGTCTTACTTCTAAAGTAATGCTCCTGATACCCTCCATCATCGCTTTCAATCTAAATGCTGAAAGCAATTTGTATCCGACACCTTTGTTGCGATATTCCGGTTTTACGGCGAATAGTAATATTCTTGCTCTTCCGTCAAATAATTTTGTAGTGGAAATAAAACCAATTGGCTTACCCATAAAATCACATGCTATCAATTGTCCTGCTGGCCATTGTATAAAGAAAGAATAGAAAACCTCTGGTTGATAGTACTCATCAAAAGACTCCATTGACATCCTGTATAATTCGCCAGAATCTTCACTTCTAAATTCTCTTATGATCAATTACCTGCCCCTCAACCACATTATGCATTTCACCGCTAATACAATTACGCAAATGACGAGTAATGGAATATATTTCATGTACACAGGTATATCGGGGGTCGTCTTTTCCGCCGCACCCACTCTAATCGAATATTCCATGCTATATTTGTTTCCAAAATTATCAGTAACAATAAGCACAATATCATGATCGCCTTCTGATAACTGTATTGGAATCCTTTCTCCCCACCTATCTATTAGATTGTCCCCATCAAGATCCCATCCAAAATTCAAACCTTCCGGTGTATTTGAATCCGTTGCATCCAATATGAATGCTCTTCCTTCGATCGGCATTGAGTCATTAATCCGAATATCCAGGCTTATTTCTCCAACAAATGTATCCCCCCAATCTTCTAGAAAATATGATTCGTAAAAAGAAGTCATTTCATCTGAAACGATAAGCACTGCAATTTCTCGATTGTTATTGAACGAATTGTATGTCCAATTTATAGAACCTAGCCACACTGAGTCGTCAATTATCATTCCTTTGTTATGTGTAAGTGAAAAATCATCACCGCCTTTAATGGTCATTACATAGAAGTCAGCAACATCTTTCAATGCTGCATATACCCCATAACCATCCTGTATTGATTGATCATCGGCATTATCAAAAGTAACATCAACTATCAATCTTGTATCGACGCCTTTTGAAGCAGCGTGGATCATCCAATTTACAGGTGAATCTGTTTCTGTCAATGTCCATGAATATTGAACTTCCAATTGCTCACTATACACTTTTTCCTTAGCCTTTGAAATAAGATCTTTCAATGCAGTAAACGAATAATCTGGAGAAAGTATCGGAAAAACATCTGCAGAAAATCTCAGATCCGTTTCTTCAGTAGTGTCGATGTATGCAGTAACCATTTCAGCAATTGATGTTGGATAACATTCTCTAAAGGATTTTATATCGCAATTGTCCACCGATGAATCTTCAGCGAAAATATCGTGCATATATCCTGCATATTCTCCATTCTCAATGACTGCCCCCCATCCCCTATTTCCTTCAAAGGAACTCTCGGCCCAATTCTCTGAGGTAATGATGACGGTTTTAGAATCGATAACCGCATATTTGTTATGAAGATAAGTATATCTTCGGAATCCGTCATCAGCGGTCATTATTCTGACATCAATGCCGGCATCGTTCATCAAAGCTAACATACCAATTTCACTACGAGGAACTCCGCCCGCAGGAGCACCTTCCACTAATACTGTGATACTAACACCCTTCTCTTTCAAAGAAACCAGCAGTGAAATTATATCAGGATGACTGATCGTATACACAGAGATAACAATCTCTGTCTTTGCTTTTTCCAATGCATTGAATACAGGTGCACCTGAAGACTCTGGAAATACAAATGGCTCCACAGTCGACAAATAGCCATCTGCGACTTGAATACGATCCACTCTTCCTGGTATTGTTATTTTCCAATCCTTTGCAGAGTCTGTATCAAATACAGATTTCCTTACAGCATAGCTATATTTTGGAATGTCATCAAAAGAATCCCCCGACCATCCCTCTTTTGTCGTAATATTTCCGAAGACAAATGTGTCTATTGTAGTGCCTTCTTTTATCAAATATATATCATCACCATCATCATTCAGCGTAAAATTCTTGGATTTGGTCCCTTCGGTGCCCAATATGATGTATGGTTCTTTTTTGTACCACTCATCAGGTTCTGCCTTCAATAGTGTGATCTTTTCTCCTTGACCTAAAATCTTATTCTCTGAGAAAGTGATATTTCCTTCGCCATCTGATATCGTGTAACTCTTCAGATCGGTTTCAATACCGTAATTTAATAAAGTCAAACCTTCAAAATCACCTGTGGGTATGACTTCAAAAAATCGCAAACCAATTGTGTTTTCAGCATCTGCGTTTGTTGTGATTATCGAAAATGGAAATAATATCAACACTATAATCAAACTAGCATATACTGCCTTTTTCATACCCATTCCAAATTCAGAAGGATATATACTTCATACGACTACTTGTAATAAAACCGAAATTAAAGAGTTTTGATAAGATCCAAAAGTGCTGCTCTTGGATCCTTGGCCTTAACAACGCCAGAGGCAAGAAGTACACCATCAACACCCAGCTCCAGAGCCTTTGCGACATCCTGACCTGTTTTTATTCCGGCACCACAAAAAACAGAGATTTTTTTATTGACATCTTTGACAAAATGAACCGCGTCTTCTATGATCTTTGGATTGGCTGTTGTAACTGAAATATCTCCGCCAATCAATTCGGGCGGTTCGATTGCTACATAATCCGGAGAAAAAGCAGCCACTTCAACTGCTTTTTTCACAGATTCAACGCAAACAATGGACAAAAGCTTATTCTCCCTGCACAAATCAATGCACTTCTCCATCTGATCATCACTGGATCTGTGTTCTGAATGATTTATTAATGTGCCGACAGCACCTGTTGCGGCCACCATGGAGGGCGTTACCCACCCTGTAGCTGAGCCTTGAACATAAGGATCGACATTTTGGGATAACACTGGAATTCCTACACCATATGCTACAAAACTAAGTTCGACAGCAGGCGGACATACAACTATACATACTCCGGATTCCTCTGCAACTGCTTCGCATATGTGTGCAAGTTCCAATGCACCCAATCCATCTACCTCGCGGTAAGCCTTAAAATTAATGATTACCGCAGGTGTCCTTATGTTCTTACTCAATATTCTCGAACCTCTTTTTCAAAGCATCCAGTACTTCAGGTCTAGAAGTGTATTCCATTTCCTCTGGACCAAGGATGGCAGGCATGAAAGGTCCATGGGTTCTCATAAACTTGCTTGCTTTGACTGCATTGCTACGAACAGCATCCCACTCAGAATTCGCAAAGAAATCCATGGGTGTGTGCAGTCCCGCCTTGGAACCAATAGGTTCAAGACCCTGAAGATGCCCGTTACAAAGCTGGAATCCTAGACAACATATTCTAGGTGGACCGTCGAAGTATGTAGGATCTGAAAAATCAGGCGAACACGGGAAAAGTGCCCCGTAATGGGAACCCCTCATCCATCCTGCAACAAGCATGGTATTCATGAACGGCTGGAGATACTCCCCTACTGATGGGAATCCGCTCTGTGCCCTGCAAACACATACAGGATCGTCCTTTCCGACATATCTGCCAGCTGTAAGGTTGAGCTTATCAGTTGAAACAACGGCCGCAATTCCAAGACCAGCACGACTGAGGACCCTCTTTATTGCATATCTCGATGTGTCTCCGAGGAGACTTAAAAGACTCAGAGTCTCCTCAGGCGACGACATGGTGACCCTTTTGTGAGACATCACATCATGCACTTCAACATCAAATCCTTTCTTTGCTCTTGCATCGATAACGAGGCCTGTTGTTGTGAACGGATCCAAGTATATCTTTGAAAGGGGAAGAGAATATGCTGAGGGTTCTGTCTTGTCTGCCATAAAGAATAAAAGTGGTTCAGAATCTCTCTCAACAAACTCCATCTCTGCAGAACCGGGTCCAGCACCACGTATGTTACCTGAGAAGGAATCTGCAAGAAGATCTTGCCCTGCTCCATAAAGTTTCATCTTCTTTGCAAGCTTTGCTGCATCAAGAAATGAATTCCATGCAAGTTCATGGACTTCTTTATTGTTCTCACCCTTGTAGTGGGTCATGAAAAGATTGATATCATCACCAACACGGGTAACATAAAAATCT
>JBAZDV010000029.1:0-9121 GCA_041654195.1 Candidatus Methanomethylophilaceae archaeon
GCGCTCCCAGTTAGATAAAACTAGATAAAGCTCCGGTAATGCGTCCATGACCTTGTAACATCATCCGTTGTATATATAGCTTTGTGTTACGATAGGCTTATATATGATGACGTTACATAATTACAGAATTATGAGGATGATATTACTGCTAGTCGTTGGGATGCTAACTCTGTTAGCTGGTGCCGTAGCCGAGGATAGTGATGCCCGTATGGTATGTCTTGATGATAACTTCAAGGTATGGACTTATGATGAAGATGGTATTATAGCAACGAATACCGCAAATACCGATACCTATAACATGACAACTGAGATCTATCAATCTAGTGGTGATTTTGCTCTACGTGTCATGTTTCCCGGTCCTGCGGGCGGAGGATGGCAGTTGTTCGGGGTACCTAATTGTACATTGTACATAAATATCATTCACGATGACCAGATATTGTACATGGACTGTTTCAAGCTTCAGATGGATCAAGCAGTACTCGTCAGATATGCAGCAGAAGCGGATAAGCAATCTGATTTTGGGTATATTATACATCTCGATTACTTCCCCGTCCCGGAGGATGCTCGTTACCTCATTACAGAAGCTACGATAAGGACTGAGGATGGAAGCCTCTTTAACAGTACTACCGCTCATATCATACAGGATAATTTCACGAGGGATAGATTCGACTCCTATGATGGTCTGATGGCAACGTACAAAGTGTCGGATAGTGCCTGGATGTATGGTGAGACCTTTGAAAAGGGTAATGGATTTATTGCTGAGATTCAGCTTTATTCCGAGGACTTTCCGTCAGAGACATTCATAATCACAGATGGAACACTGACCCTTGATGCATATGACCATGGTGAGAATGTCTGGACTAAGGAGATCCGGGTAACTAGAGATGATTTCAATGTCTTGACGTACAGTTTCCCCAACCGGAAAGCCATCGTTTATGTGACTCCGAGGATACCGTACAGTGAGATTGGAGTTTATGGTTCACTGACACTCATGCTAAGGTTCGAGACAGATAATGGCTACACCATGGAGGATAAGAGTTACATTTCTCCATGGTGATTTTAAAATCCATCTCCTAATACGCTGGATATTGAGATCTATCTTATATCCGGTATATTATCTGTTGCTTCCATCACCTGATGTGTTTGGGGATGGATTCTGAGTGTACATGGCAACGTAGTCATCGGGTACAGGTAGGATCAGGTTATCATTGATGTCGTAGAACTTGACATGATCACCGATCTCGGCGTTGTTATCCTGCTCCATCCAGTCAACCTCATCTAAGAATTCCGTGTCTTCTGTAGCAAGGACCCATACTGTATCTCCGCAATATATCGTTCTAGCGTATCCTTCCTGTAGCAGTGGGGGTAATATCTTTACAAGTAACTTGCTACGTAGTGTCTCTATACTCTTTACAATAGTTCCAAGCAGTTTTATCTGTTGCTTAACAGTCCTTTTTTTCAAAATATCACCTTAGATACTGCTTGTATCCGGATAGTACTATTTAAACTTTGTGGTCTTATGAGAGGGTTATTGTTATCGAGCCAGGTTCTATTCTTTCATCGGATTCGAGAGATATGGTCTGACCAAATCCAGATATCGATGAATCCTTTGCAGTAATGATTACGCTCGTTATCTGCTCTATGCCGATGAACTGATCTTTTGTAGTCTCTCTGGTATCGTAATCCATGTAGATGTAAGGGATCAGGTCGGAGAACTCTACATCATCACCTATATTGAAGTCGTCCAGGTAGGACTCGATAGACGCTTCTATCTTTGTATCCAGATCAGGGTCGGGGGTCGTTGTTTGAGTGACCTTGATAGTAACATTACACAGAACTATTCTCGGAGTTATATATAGGTATGGGTATGTTCCAAACCCTCCCAGGATACTGTAGTCGTTTGATCCGGTGTAGATATAACCATCGACTTGTACTGCCAAATCAGTCGGTACTTGCATTGTAGCCTCAATTACATCACCTTTGACTGATCCAGTTGGTATTTCGACGGTTGCTGTTCGGGTTAGACCTGTTGTGCTTGTATAGATGATGGAGAATGATTCGTTGGGGGTAACAAGATTAGATTCAACTCTTACGTAGAGTTTCCCAGCAGCGATAACCGAGATAGTTGGAGTAAGTACCCCACCGTCTATAGTAGCAAGTATCTTTCCTCTCCCGGCGATTCCTGCTGCAATGTTCTCTTCGATGCAGTCAACTACTGTCTGATCTAGTGTGGTCCCGAGCGATGTATCAGCGACTATCTCGATTTCTCCGGGAGACTTGGTAAATATCTGGCACTCTGTCACATTTTCGAGGTCATAGATATGCTGTTCCATCAGGGGTAGGGTAGCTCTTCCATTGATATCAGTTGCATATATATACCTCTCCCGAAGGTCCTCATCATCTTCTTCCTCAGTTCCACCTGAGAACGCAGCGACATTCTCTACTCTGGAAACCCCTGGAATGTAGACGGCGATGGAATTGACGGCATATGCAGCAACGTTTCCGTCAGTCCCGGTCTCTACTGCCTGTGCAGGTACGTTAACTGATGTATATCCAGCGTCTATGTTTGCGTCCTGAGTTGTCTCGAAATATATTCGGTTTCCATCCGGGGCAATTGCACTTGTCTTGGTTCCCGCTGATATGAATATTGTAACTGCGGTTGGTGTGGATGTTCTGAATGTTATTGTACCAGTTGCTCTGGTACCATCCTCTCTTGTTATCCCTCTATCAGATACCAGTATATCGAGATCGTTTCCGGTAGCCATCCATATGCTATTGGCTTCTATGGCTGCTTTTGATCTTTCTTCGACATACTGCACCTGCACTGCCATCGACTCATTTACGGTGGTCAATGTGGAGTAATCACTGTAATCCCGCAGATACGGATGCCTATTCTGTTGATATACCTGGAGTGCTGTTTTAATTGCTGCAAGAGTCCTTAGTTCCATTGTCATATACTAGCACCTCCATAGAATAATAATGAACTTATATTGTAATTGATTGCTGACATATTATCAAAGTCAGCTATAAATCTCATATCATCATCACCCAACGTAACACCGATCATTATCTCTCTGTTGCCCGTTGATGTCGATCCTATGCTTTCGACACTGGTATTCTTTATATCTAAATCCGGGAATACAGATTTGAGGTCGGATGATACATCTAGGCGAAGTCTCCTGATTGTTGCTCCGTCGATCTTTGCATGGAAATAATCATGCAAACAACATCCAAGTGATGGTGAATCTGGTCGTTCGCCTTTTGGTAATGCCAGCCACATGAGCAATCGTTGCCTATTGTTCTCAGCCTCGTCTTTTGTCAGAGCTAGATCACCGGTAATTGTCGTAACTAGATCCCACATACTGTGACATCTATACAATCCCCCTCTTAAAGAGAAGTTTGTCAGGAGGTCTCCACCCTCCCCTATATTTGGCATAATATACCACCTTATGATATTGTACAGTCAACGAGCTTTAGAGAGCTGTAACCATCCTCAGATTCCCAGTAAGATACTGATCCGGTAAATGTCACTGTTGTAGCACCATCGTCAATTGCAATAGATGATGTTGTACCAGGTATGATAGCATTCAGTATTGCAGTGGGGAATACATCTTGCATGTACAGCTTAATATTCCAGTAGTCAGCGGAGGAGTATCTCTCCACTGAAACCCCGATTGCCCCCAGAGTGACAACCGCAATTCCTCCAATGTAATATGTAGTAGTCATCAACTTATCCAAGACGTAAACGGACCGGAACCCTTATCCGCCACCACAGCTACAGGGACCATGAGTACAGCTCTCTTCGACTATCTGATCACCATGATTATCAACCAAATTGGTTATCTCGTCAATCAACGGTGCCTCCAGAGTTATCTTTGTTTTTGCTTTGATATGTACCTCGTCAGCGGTTGATTCCATTGTAATTTTATATGGTGTATGAATTATAATTTGACCATCTTTCAGTATCTGGATGTAGGCATCCTTCTCGAAATAGATAGCCTCATATGCCTGAGTAAAGTCACTGTCATCGTTGGCGACTACCATCATCCGGGCACCGGTGTTTTCTGACGGAACCCCGACTTCCTTTCCGTTGTACTTTCCATGAATGTCGATGGTACCCGTAGGTCTCATGTTGATATGACCCTTGATGTCAGCTTCCCCTTGAGCATTCTCTATCCGAATTAGACCTTTTCCGAAGTCATCATCTCCAGCTGGGCTGTTCTGGAGGACCATATAAGATCCAGATGGCTCGTGCCATTCATGCCGCCTTAACGCATGGATTCGTGACTCGGGAAGATATTTGTGCTCGGGATCAACTGATTTTGTTACATCACTGTATATCTTTTCCCATTGATTGCCGACTCTCTTTATATGATCAAGCTCATCACAGGCGTGACATGGGTCCTTGTTGCCCTCTCTACATTGTGTGACGTGGATCTGGTCACGGCTCCGGTGGAACTTCTTCTTGCATATCGGGTTCTTTCCAGGCTGATGTTCAGTGACCTCCTGGTTCTCATTGAAGGTGGGACGTTCCCATTGACACCATTTATCTACATCATCGTACCTGGCATCTATCTTTGTCCAGGAATTTTTGTCGAATGGAGCCCTACACACCGGGTCCTGAGTATTGGTGTAAACAGTTCCCAGGACAAGTGGCTTTTGATTGAAAATGAACAGGACGGCTACCATGTCCCCTATCCGAGGAGTGTAGGGATGTCCTGCCCACTTCTGGGAATATCCCTGGAGAACGGTGCAGTAGTAATGCATGACTTTATACGGATCTCCAGCCTCGCCCTTGTTATTGGTTCTGGACATCCTGGTCTTGGTACTCCGGATTCTGACAGTAACCGTATTCCACATCGTACTACTGGGGTCTTCACGACACTGGACTCCGATTACTTTAACTTTGTCATCCTTGACTACAGTACCGTATTCTATCCGGAATAACCTCTCCATTATTCTTTCAATAGTATTAACGTTACTGCTCATTATGTCGACTGGCATTTACGATTGCTCCCATGTCAGGTGATCGCTCAAGCTCTCGGAATATCCTACCGTACATGCTATTATCATCAGCTTGAACTTGCTAACTTCTCTCCTGGAACCTCTGAAATAGTGATAGAAGGAAAGGGTGTCGGGATCGTATGTCCATCCCTTGTAAGTTTCGATATATTCCTTGAACTCTTCCCATGTCAATCTACTTTCATCCGGTCCGATATCTACATTAAGATCGTTTGCAATTATTCTCATGAGACCACCGTTATTGTAGCTTACCGCTAACTACTCTACCCCAACGCGGTGCTGGGAACCCTGGTCCTGACGTATATTTCTGGTTCCATGCGCTGAAACTCACCGGATATATTCTATTTCTGAACTGTTCAACCCATGTTGCATTACTTGTTTGTAGAACATATACCTCCTTGCTTGCCGGGTTCAAAACAAACAAGTACCAGAATGTTGGATTGCCATTTGCGTCGTGGTCACGTTCCATAATCTGATTCTCGTAGTCCGATGGGATAGCTCCACCCTCTTCGATCTCATCAAATCTCCGGAGGCACTCTAGTTGACATGTAACACCAGATGCAGAGTCATATGTAACTCTCTTCCTCAGGACCTTTACGTGAATTGTCCGGGTGAAAGGTTCTTCACCCCCGGTTGCATTCTTGTATGCTTCTGGTTGTTCATATCCTCCAATTATATTATAATGGAAATATGAATTGAGCATGGGGATCTTACTGGCAACTATCGGTGTAATAAGTCGATCTTCGTATGATCGATAGATCTCAATGATGTTCTCAGCGATTTTCTGAGCCTCTTCTTGTGTGCAGATCCAGGGGAACCGGTAGATTCTAGCATTGATCTCGCCATATTTTGCGATGCTCACATCATTTTTGAATTCACCCCATGTACCATTGCTATCTGATGCCACGACGTTCTTATTCTCCTTATCAATTGCGAATACGCCGTCTCCGAGGACAATTACATGGTTACAGTGACCAACGATACTCTCGTTGTCCTGGGGGTCGATAACAAACTTGGTAAGGTCTTCATCTGTGGTTCCGGATCGAAGTTTACTGTCACAGATGATGAGTCTAAATGGTTGGTCAGAGGGAACTGTCCAGTCAAGCGCCTGACTTTTCGTTATCATTGAGATGTTGGATTGACCGCTTTCGCTAGTTGCTGTATACATCTCGGGATTGACAATTTCAGTATCGTCTGAGATGATCAACTCCGCTATGAGATGGACAGGGGGGATGGTAGCATCCAGGATATCTTGAACGCGCTCTTCGATGGGAACCGTAGGGAACCACGTGTAGTCGAATTCAACAGAACCTTCCATAACACTTGACTCATCACCACAGTCAACAGTGCATGTCTCATGATTAATGTTAACTTCTTGAACGCGACCGAAGTACAGGGGGAATCTCTCCGTGATGACTTTCAGTTGCTTCCCGTTGATCTCGTTACGCTGGACTTCGATCCAGGAATAGACGAGTGTAACCTGAGGCAATAATGCGTTTGCATATTTATGGTTTTTATTGTTTAGTGTGACGGTCATCTTAGCTGTAGCATCGCCTTCTTGTTTCGAGCTACCCTGGTCGGTGGTAAGAGAGATGACATCAGCACTAACATCAGTTGCACTGGCGTTGTCGAGACCATCTATAGGGATCACGTTGACACGGACCTTGTTATCTCCGATGTAATGATTTACATTACCATTTTCATCTTCGATGGATGTGATGTCATCAGGATCGACAGGAGCAAAGAAGATAACAATTGCTTTTATATAACCACTGTTATTCTCACGACTTCCCCCATTGCTAGGGTCTATCTCAGCCACGACTTCTGAATATGGTATTATATCAATTGAATAGTCTATGGGCATATTAATCATTCGCTTCCTGGAGTGTTATATTCCACGTAATATAATCATCATCATATCCAGCTTCCTGATCAAATGAATGATCGGTAATATACACCCACATAGGTTCCAGGAGTCCACTCTCAAAATAGTGAGGACCACACATATTACATAATCTAAGCATATCGTTGAATTTCGTTACTCGGAATGTCTTGAAATTCATGCTTATTCTGTACAGTACCTCTCCGCTAGTACGTATGGTTTTGTGTTTTGGATTTGGTATTTCATGAACCTTGACATTATTTGTCCTGCTCCATGATATCTTCAGTGGATTTGGCTGAGTTCCATGAGGATGAGACAACTGATTCTCAGCGAAGTTGAAGTTACCGAGTAACACCGGGAAGACTGACGTTTGTCCGTTCTCCTGTCTGAGGGGATGTTTGTCATTCAGATAATTTTTATCGTCATCTGTTACTATGTCTGTATCTACCATTTGTTATCATTCCCCTAATTAATGAGCCTGCCTGTGTCTGATTGCTTTTGACATATAATCATCAATAAATCTGGTTAATTCGGTCTTCGTTTTTTGATCCAAGCTAACATTTCCATGGAAGTGCATGTGGAATGTGTTCTGATAATTCACTGACTGGTCTGTTGATGATGATCCAGGAGATGTAGATGTAGCGAGGACATTCAACCGATCCAGCAGGAGGGATGATGATGCAATGTCTGCAGGTACGATGGGTTCCCCGGAGTGAACATATGCAATGCCTGATCGTCGAATGAGACCTCCTACACCTGCACTTGGAAGTTCAAATCCGGCATCCTGGAGTATCTTGATGATGTCATCTTCGCTGAGGTTCTTTGTTCCGAACTTAATCTGTTTGACTGCATTCCACTTGTCAGATCCAGACGGTACTAATTCGCCATTTTGCCATACATCAAACATGGATGGTCCACCGGATGAATCAAGTGTTGTTTTATATGTAATTCCGTAGTCACTAAATGTTGCCTTTTCATCTTCATTACCAGCGATTCCGAGCTTTTTCTTTAGTTCATCAATAGCATCACTTAGTGCGTCGATTGTATTATTTAATGTGGTAATTGCACTCTCCAGTGTTGTATATCCGGGCATTTTCTCAAGTGCCTTTTCGAACGCTGTCTGGATGACATCACCGAGAGTGGCGAGACCTTTTATGACAGCATCTGCGATCTCCTCGGCAAATCCTGGAGCAATCTCGTAAGCTGTGGCAGTGGGAGCCATGGCTCGAAGTTCTGCCGCTCTTCTGGCTTCTTCCTCGGGTGTGAACGGATTCCCAGCCTCGTCAACACCGTAATCCTTCATCCTTTTGACGAGATCATCAATCGACATGTAACCGGTTGCATTTTTACCGTACACACGGGTCCTTTCTGCTTCCTGGGCTAGGGTTGAAGCATTGATCTTGAATTTTCCGACCGCTCCAGGTGTCCCGCTCTTCCGATATTCGTTGATTCCCATGGCTGACATCTGTGCTTCCAGGGTTTTCTGAAGCGATCTCTTCTCCGCTCCGGGGATAGCTCTCTCCAGGTAGTCTATTATATCAGTGAAGAATCCAGGTGCATTTTCATATGTTTCTAATTTCTGTCGGAGACTTGTGTATATCGGGTCCTGAGTTATGTCAACGATGTTCTTGTCTTTATTCAAGAACTGACCTGTTCTCTCATCGTATGTAAGTCCAAATTTCTTTGCTTCCTTTGCAAGATCGGCTTTTGCAGCCCCCTTCTCAGCTCCAGGGAATGCGGTCTTGAACCATTTCCAAATTCCAATAATTGTATCATAAACACGTGATATAAAGTCAGCAATTTTCATTATGGGGTTCTTGAATGTCTCGTATACTTCTTTCCAGAACTTATATATCATGGAAAGTATCATGAATATCGGATTTATCTTTGCGAGACTTTCAAACAGACCCCCGGCTGCTCCGATAGTAAGTTTCAGGTCGCCCTTCTTGATTGCTACGTAGAATGCATCAAACTTATCGAATATATCACCAATAACAGCAGCAACTACATCGAACACTTTTATTACTTCAGACCCGCTTCCCTTTTTGAACATCTCCCACATATGATCAATATAACCAATAACTCCCCATATCACAGTTTGAAGATATGCAAAGAACCATAAAACGTCCTTTCCGAAGTTACTGTTGGCGAACTTATTCCAGGCTCTCTGTAGATATCCGAACTTGTAAGCTAGTAATACTATAGCAGCTATTATTG
>JBAZDV010000030.1:0-9001 GCA_041654195.1 Candidatus Methanomethylophilaceae archaeon
TTTTTCTTCAATTGATTCCTCTTTCTCTGATTTCACATTCTTTTCCTCCTCTTCAGGAAGTTCTATTTTTTTATAGACCGGAACGGGCTCCAATAATTTTTGCCCAACTGTAAGCGGTGTGATCAATGTTTTGTAACCACAGCCCACTATCATATCCTTTTGACCAAGGAACTTCCATATTGTCTCTGAGGATTTAGGCATGAACGGCCAGGCCATAATCGTAAGTGCTTTGACAATCATCAAATTAGAATACAGAACGGAACCGCATGCGACCTTGTCTGTTTTGATCAGAGCCCATGGTTTGACAGAGTCGAAATATTTGTTACCGAAATGTGAAAGATCCATTACGACCTTGATCGCTTTCTTAAAATCACAAACATCAAGACATTCCCTGTACTCTTTGAAAGAACTCTCAATTTCTTGCGTGACCTTCACCAATTCGCCGTCATCGATAGGTGCCGGCACTTCTTCAAAATTTTTCCATGTGAAACTCAAACATCTGTGATAATAATTGCCTAGGTTGGATACCAACTCATTATTCACCTTTATCTGGAAATCATCCCATGAGAATTCAGAATCATGTGTGTCGGGCATTATTATGGAAAGATAATATCTTATTATATCTGCCTCATATTTTTCCAAAACAGACGGTATATCGATCGCACCACCACGACTTTTGGATAACTTCTCACCTTTAAACATCAAATATTCATTGGCAGGAATATCATATGGCAGATTCAACCCGCCATACCCCATAAGGATCGATGGCCAAATGATAGAATGAAATGGAATGTTATCTTTTCCCAGGAAATAATAGTGCTTTACATTGGGATCTTGCCAATATTCCTTCCAAAGATTTTCATTTCCAACGATATTTGAATACTCTTTGGAGGCACTCAAATATCCTATCACGGCATCAAACCATACATAAATCACCTTAGAATCCCAGCCCTTTACCGGAACAGGAACACCCCATTCCATATCTCTGGTGATGGCACGGTCATGAAGGCCGTCCTTAAGCCAATTAGTGGTGAATGACAATACATTGGATCTCCACCAATTCTTACTTTCCAGATATTTCAATAACTGATCTTGAGACGCACTCAATTTAAGGAAATAATGCTCAGTGGGTCTGACCTCTGGTTCAGCACCGCAATTGATACAATGCGCCTGTTTCAGATCACCAGCCTCAAATGTCTTTCCACACGTATCGCACTGATCCCCACGAACATTATCTGCTCCGCACTCTGGACAAATACCCTCGACGTATCTATCTGGAAGGAATTTACTACATTTCACACAATAATACTGCATGCTTTCCTTTGTGTAGAGATATCCTTTGCTTAGTAAGATGTTGAATACGTCCTGAACGACTTCCTCGTGATTCTTGGTGTGAGTCTTGGTAAATAACGAAAATTCGATCTCCATATCCTCAATGGCTTTCTTGTTGATTATATGGAACTTGTTCGCAACCTTTTCAGGTGTTGTCTTTTCCTTCTCCGCTGTTACGGTAATGGGTGTGCCGTGCTGATCTGAACCAGATACCATCAACACTTCGTTGCCTAGAAGTCGATTATATCTGTTGAAAATATCCGGCGGTAAAATCGAACCCGCAAGATGCCCCAGATGAATCGTTCCATTGGCATAGGGCCATGCCACACAGATTAGGATTTTTGACATATTGATGGTGGGATGGCTCGCAGATATTTTAAATTATACAAATCAAACAATTAACCATCAACGAATGGCCCCTCTGTAGGCTTTTTGTAGCCTTTCATAAGTGCACGCATTACCATCATACCCCAAATTCCCATAATTATTGGACCGATAATCTCTGTGATAACGATACCATACCATACTGAGGACAACGTTCCAATCGTAACCACAAGAACGTAACATACAGGTGCTTGGATTCCACTCCAGACGACTATTGATATTAAAGATTTCATACCCATGCCTAATGATTGGAAAAAGCCAGAAGTAATAAATCCCCATGCGGTGAAGGGCAGGAAAATACAGAATAATCTGAGACATAACACCATGTCATCCTTTAAAACAGCTGTTGATTCAGAATATGTGAAGATCACCACCAGATATTCTGCAAATAATGCAGTCAACACTGAAAATATAACCATCATCACAATTGAGATTTTAATGGAATAATTATAAGCAATTTTTACCTTATCATAACGTCTAGCACCGTAAGCAGCCGCGCATACAGGAACTATTGCTGAACCCACAGCCATCAATGGAATCATGAGTATCTGTATCAACCTCCAAGTTGACGAGTAAATAGCAACCCCGTTAGTACCGCCGCCTATTATGATGATGGCATTCATTACCATTGCGATCAGAGACATAAATATCATCTGTGAAGAAGCTGGGATACCGACACGAAGTATGTCTGCATCTAGTTCTTTATCGAATTTGAATCCACTCAATTTGATGTCGATATATGTATTCCTTTTCACAAAGAACCAATAAATCATAACCAACAGTGAAAACAACATTGCTAGTACTGTTGCCCACGCAGCTCCCGCAATACCCATTCCAAAACCGTAGTCATAAATTAAGAACGGATCAAGGACCATATTAATGACTGCCGCAAGTATTTGCGTATTCATGGCTTTCTTCGCTGCACCTTCCGACCTTAACAAGTTACTAAAAACTGCATTTAACAAAACTATGGGGGAGAGCAGAATGATCGGCGTTGCATAATCGATACAGAATTCTATTGTATCGCCTGCACCTAAAACCATCAACAACGGTCTTTGTATCAAAAGTAAAAACACCGCAATCAGTATACTGCTGATTATTGTGAGCACGATTGCCTGTGCTGCAATATTGTCAGCACCTAACTTGTCACCTTTGCCAATACGCTTTGCAATGGCAGATGAAGCACCCACACCGATACCGTTTCCGATGCCGATCATTATAAAAAATAACGGAAAAACAAATCCGACCGCAGCCAAAGCATTCGGACCCAATCCGACTACCCAAAATGCATCAATGAGGTTATTGAGGGTCTCTGCTATCATCGCAATAACAATCGGGATTGCCATTAGCAATATTGCTTTTTTCGGATTACCTAAAAGTACCTCTACGTCTTTGGTCATTTCTTTTTCTGTCATTCTTTGTTCAACAACTCAGTAATATGATGATATACATACAACTTCCGCTTTTTTTTGTATTGCCGCACCATTCATCTGTTAAAATCTTTTTCAGCTTAAAGAAAACTTATAAGGAACCTCATTATAAACGGGTGTATGCGAATAGCCGCTGTCCTACACGACAGATGTCAAGTAAGGAAATGTAATCAGGAATGTATTAATTTCTGCCCGCTCATGAGAACGGGTGTAGAATGTATCACAATAGGCCCAGAAAGGGGTAAACCCATCATTTCAGAGGAATTGTGTGCAGGTTGCGGAATATGTGTAAATAAATGTCAATTCGACGCAATCAAAATTATCGGTCTTGCTGATGAACTCAAATCAGAGATGATTCATCAATATGGTGAAAACTCTTTCCGCCTGTATAGACTCCCCGTACCGAAGAAGGGTGTGGTCACTGGTATCCTTGGTCCAAACGGTATCGGGAAAACAACGGCGATAAAAATTCTGTCAGGTGTTGAGACCCCGAACCTTGGAAAATATGATAATCCACCATCAAGAGAGGAGGTCCTTGCGTACTTTGCAGGAACAGAGATGCATGAATATCTCAAATCTGTTTATGAGGGAAGCGTCAAAACTGCAATCAAGCCACAGTATGTGGATAAATTACCATTATCTGTCAAAGGAGTCGTCAGAGATTTACTGGGCAAGGTAGAAGAACGTATGTCCATCGATGAAGCAGCAAAAGAATTTGACCTTGTTGAAGTTCTTGACAGAGACCTATCTAAGTTATCCGGCGGTGAATTACAACGTCTTGCAATGGCTGCCACAATGATGAAAAATGCCGATGTGTATTTCTTTGATGAACCATCATCCTATTTGGATATCTACCAAAGAATGAAGATGGCAAGACAAATTAAGAAACTGAGTGAAGAGAAACAGGTTATTGTTATAGAACATGATCTTGCTATTCTTGATTTCCTTGCAGACAACGTGAGCGTCGTCTACGGTTCTGAAGGTGCGTACGGTGTATTTACCCTCGCACGTCAGGTAAGAACGGCCATAAATGTTTACCTTGACGGATACCTTCCGGAAGAAAATATCAGATTCCGCGACAGACCCATCGAATTCACATCGTCACCTCCGAGAGGAGACTGGAAAACAGCAAATCTGTTTGAATACAACGAAATAACCAAAGATTTTGGAGAATTCAATCTTACAGTTAAACCTGGCGCAGTCAAAATCGGAGAATCGGTCGGTATTGTTGGTCCTAACGCAACAGGAAAGACCACTTTCGTCAAAATACTCGCAGGCGACATCAAGGCAGATTCAGGTAAATTGGACACTTTGATGAAAGTATCGTACAAGCCTCAGTATATCTCAGGAGACTTTGAAGGCACCGTTAAAGAGCTCTTATACTCCACAGCCTATGAGATCATGGAATCCGGGTTCTTCCAGGGAGAGGTAATAGAACCACTGGGCATTAAATATCTGATGGAAAAAAAGGTCAGCAACCTCTCAGGCGGAGAATTACAGCGTGTTGCCATTACTGTGTGCCTTTCCAAAGAGGCAGACATCTATCTTTTCGATGAACCATCAGCGTATCTGGACTCGAATCAGAGAATGGTTGCCGCAAAAACAATCAGAAGAATGATGGAAAAGTCTGGAAAAAGCGGAATGATCGTAGACCATGACATATATTTCCTTGACATGGTCTCGGACTCAATTATGGTATTTAACGGAACTCCTGGACATGAAGGTATAGGCGAAGGCCCATATGAAATGAGAGAAGGGATGAATAAGTTCCTCAAAGCAGTGGACATCACATTTAGGAGAGATGCGGAATCTCATAGACCAAGAATAAACAAGCCCGATTCCAGATTGGACAGAGAACAAAAATCGAAAGGAGAATATTACTACACTCAGGCATAAGGGGGACTTAAATTCGAGTGTTTTTTCCCATATTATCAATTTTGGTTTAAAACAAAATCGACCCGAAAAATTTACCCAGCAACAATAAATCCCATGATGTAATCATCTTTTTTTACAATATTCTTTTTCAGGATGTGTAGACACTTACAAACGAATAAATATCGTGTCTACATTGACAATTCATGCTCTCAAAAGCAGACACCCATGTTCATACTTACTATTCGGGTGTTAGTAATTACAAAGTATTGCGTTTTCCAGAGTCCGTTGCTAAACCTGAAGATCAGGTTGACAAGGCAAGAAAAAATGGAATGAACGTATTGTGCATTACAGATCATGATGTCATAGCTGGAGCATTAAAAGCTGCTGAATATGGAAAAAGATTTGATGACATCGATGTTGTTATTGGTGAAGAGATCACTTCTGCCGATGGAGAAGTTCTTGGTCTTTGGCTGACCGAATGGGTTCCGCCAGGCCTCCCTATAGAAGAGACCATCGATATAATTCATAAACAGGGAGGTATTGCCATAGCACCCCATCCATTCAGTTTCTATGTTTTTTGTCTTAGAGATAAAATCAATGATCTTGACCTGGATGGAATTGAAGTGATCAACGGCGGTCATATCGATGATTATACTAATCGCAAGGCACAATTGGCCTTTAAGGAGAATCCAGGAAAATGGGCACCCATGTCCTCAAGTGACGGTCATTCGACATACACTGTAGGATTCAACTGGACCGAATTCGAAGGTTCTGGCGAGGCCGCCCTCAAAAAGGCAATTCTAAATAAAACGACAATTCCGTGTGGCGAACCTTCACCGGTCATTGCTCAGGTTAGATGGAGCATCGAAGTTGTTAGGGGTGCTCAAAAAATGCTTGCCAAAGCACTGTTGGGTAAACTTCCCGAAGATTCAGAAAATCCTCTCATTACAAAAATGCTTACAATAAGTTCAGGAAAAAAAATTGGTGGAATTATCGGCGGAATCATCTACATCACCCCCCCTATCCCATTTATCGCTGCATGGCTTGGCACAACTTGGCTTAAAAAGAAGTCCGGTACCTTACTGGACGAATTTGAAATGAAGTTAAAGGGAGATCAATGAATGGACTCTGCATTTAAAATTGCCTTCACTGTTCCTGAAAGTCATTCAGAAAAATTAATGGATGCCATTGACAAAGTGATGATGCCTTTTTTCCCTGGATATGAAAGAACATATTGTATAACAAAGGTCACAGGAACATGGAGACCCCTGAAAGGATCACATCCCTTCAATGGAACAATCGGAAAGATTGAAGTTGCGGATGAGCTCAAGATTGAATTTACAGTATGTAATGAAGACCTAAAGAATGTCTTGAGAACAATCAAAGACTTACATCCTTACGAAGAGCCCGTTGTCGATGTGATACCTTGCTTAAATTGGAAATCAATTCTTTAGATCGTTAACTGGTCTGTAAGTGTAAATGCTATCAAATGACCTTTGAAGACGATGGGTTCTTAAACTTTGTTTTCTAAGTAAAAGATCTTCTTCTGATATCAAATTCATTCTAAAATAGGTGTCTAGCATTTCATAAGCTTTATCATAATTGAATTCAATCCCAACAAGAACATCGATCATCCTATTTCTAAAGTTGATTTTTTCTGGAAGCTTCCCGCCATTTACCTTGATAAATTCCTTAGATATTACCGGATACAACTTAAGATTGGCATCACATGCCGCCTTTGCATCTTCGTACCTTTCTGCACCTATGTAAGCATCAATCAGTTCCTCATTAACAAAAAACATCTGAATTTCAGTAATGTCGATATTGTATGCTTCCTGGCACATCATAACGGCAAAAGAATAGTTTTCATCGGCCAATGCAGCTTTGATAATATCCATAAAAAATCCTATTTCAGATGAAACTACAACATTTGAAAGATATCTTCTGAGTTTTATCCTATCCTGATCTGAAAGTCCAGAGAACCATTTCTCAAGTCTAACGGCTTTAATCTCTACAGGAATCTCGCTCGTCTTCTCTTGGGACATTAGTTACCCAATTACGGACACAAATAAGAAAGTATCGAAATCATTCTTCATCATGATTACTGTTGTGAATTTCCTCTTTATTAGTTATAGTTTCAATCGTCCACTCCTCGTATCCTATAAATGTATGAGATCTGAAGTTACAATTTTTACTGCAACACTCACACAATAAATCCGTACACGGTTCGCCCATTATGGTCAGATCAATAGAACTACCAAATTTTTCTTTCACTGAATCCGTAACCTCTTTGATTTCATTGAATTGCATTTCGACAGTCATCTCTCTGGGCAGCATTACATGCATTTGCATTTGAAGCATGGTTCCATACTTTATCACCCTGACATTATGAATATCGATCCAATCATCATGTCTATGCTCGCTGAGCGTATCCATTACTTCTTCGAGTATTACGGTATCCGCCTTATCCATTATTGTATCCATTGATTCTTTGATTACTCTGATTCCGGTGTATATGATAATAAAACCGAATATCATTGCAATTCCACCATCAAGCCAAGCAACACTATAGCCCATCAATTGAAGAAGATACATGATCACTAGGCCACAAATGATACCAACTGACGAATATGTATCAGAACAAAGATGCTTTCCACTTGCTACCAGTGCCTGAGAACGATTCTTCTTTCCTTTTCTGATCGCTGTCAAACCAACTGCAAAATTTACAGCTGCAGCAAACGCAACGAGCAAAAGACCAATATCAAGATCATTGATTTCTGTAGGATTGATTATATTATTTACCGCCTCAAAAAGGATCAAAATACCTGCGGTGCAAATCATTACGCCCTCTATGGCAGAAGAAATGATCTCCACCCTTCCATGACCAAAAGGATGCCCAGAATCCCGAGGTTGCGCAGATAAATACAAAGCATACAGCCCGATCAAACCTGCAACAACATTCACAATGCTTTCTAAAGCATCTGTAAGAATTGCAACTGATGACGTCAGATACCAAGCAAAGAACTTGATAACAAGTAGCGATATTCCTACAGTAACGATGATCTTCTGAAAATTAAAGTTCTGCTTTGAAAGCGTATCCCCCCCGCTATCGTGACCATTACTGTGGAAATTCATCCGCCCACAATTGTGATGTGCGGTATTAAGTTTGTTGTGTTTTATACTAATCTATAATTTTTGTACTTTCATTTGATTGCAAAGGTCCTCTGAACCATGAAATGATACATCCCACTACAGAAAACAAAATAAACACGATCCACGACGTGCGCATTACTTGAACAAACAATAAATAATTTTCAGGCGAGAGGTTGTCTGCACTCCCCATTATAACTGATATTATACACATCGCAATACCAAGTGAAAGCATCATGCCAGTCTGTCTCATCGTAGAGAGTAGTGAGGATGCTTCACTATATTCATTCGCCTTTACGTAAGACATCACTGCCAGAGTATTCGGTGCCGAAAACAGAGAATACCCCAATCCGAGTATTAACAGTGCAACGATTATCATCGGCATATTGACGTTCACACCAACAAATAACAAAAGTATCAAACCAAAACACGTAATTGCCATTCCAACTGTCGGTAATATACGCAGATCAAGAGTGTCTGACCACTTTCCAGCAAACGGAGTCAATATCACCTGAACCAACGGTTGTACCAAAAGAATTAAACTGGCCTCAGATGCCGAAAGAGCACCAATACTCTGAAGATATAGACTTAGGAAAAATGCTATTGCGTATGATGATGCATAATTCAATAATGTCGCGAAAATCGACCTAGAAAATCTCGTACTTTTAAAAATATTCAAATTAATCAAAGGCCAATTATCGTGCTTTTGAAGATAAATAAACACAAATAACAATAGAACTCCAGAGATCAATGAAATAACGGAACTGACACTCGGAAGATTCATCAGCCCATACATTGCAAACATTATGGACAGACCGTAAACAATTGAA
>JBAZDV010000031.1:0-8814 GCA_041654195.1 Candidatus Methanomethylophilaceae archaeon
CGCAATGATGATGGGTGTCGTCGGTGTAGTTATCGATGGAGCTATCAGAGATATGGATGACATCAAGGCATTAAATTTTCCGTCCTTCTCTAGATCTGTCACACCAAATGCCGGAGAACCGAAAGGTTATGGTGGCATAGGCATAGAAGTTGTAATCGGCGGTCAGAACGTTAGGACCGGTGATTGGATAATTGGTGATGAGAGCGGTCTTATCGTGGTCCCAAAAGAAAAGGCCGTTGAGGTGGCGAACCGTTCTCTCGAAGTCCATGAAAGGGAGAACAGAACTCGTGAGGAGATTCGCAGAGGCTCTACTCTTTCAAAAGTCAACGAACTCGCAAAATGGGAACCTGTGAAATAATCACAGGCCCATTTTTTCAGCCATTTCATTGAGTCTTTTGATCCTCTCTTCCATCGGAGGATGAGTGCTGAACATTCTGGCCATAAGGCCCGTCTTCTTTGGTGAACTGGCGATCCACATATGCGCAAAATCATAATCTTCTGCGGGTGAAGGCGAACTTCTTGCATTTGGATCCTTAAGTGTATAAGAATATACCGTTTGATTGCCATTCTCCAGATGGTTCAACGCATTTGCCAATGCACGGGGGTTGTTAATGATCTCAGCCCCTGACTTATCTGCAAGATATTCACGATTTCTAGAAATTCCCAACTGCACCAACATCGCAGCGATCGGCACCGTGATGCTAGCCACCAGAGCAATGAGATACATGTAACCGTTCTTGTTATTACTGTTGAATAATGAAGCAAAGATCGCGATCCTGGACACATACGAAATCATTACTGCCATCGCAGATGCAACTGACATCACAAGAATATCTCTGTTTTTCACGTGCGACATCTCGTGAGCAATGACACCTTCGAGCTCGTCATCCGGAAGCAGATCTAAAAGACCGACCGTTGCCACTACGGCAGCATTCTTCGGATTACGACCAGTAGCAAAAGCATTGGCCATATTACTGTTAACAATACCAACCTCTGGCATTGGAACCCCGGCCTTTTCAGCAACGTCTCTTACTATCCTGTACAGACGAGGATTCTCGGCCTCGGTTATTATTTTTGCACCGTTGGCCTTGAGTGCCATACCCTTAGAACAATAATAGGAAAAAGTACAGAAAAGCAATGAAATTATCAACATCACTACAATACCATACATCCAGTTAGCACCGAAGATAAAACTGATCAATACACCTATTGCCATAAGCAAGAGTGTCATAAAAATGAACATTCCTGCAGTTCTAATTCTCCATAACATATCCAATCGCCTCGTGCTAATACCGTTAAAACGTTCCTGTATTTGAAATAAATCCGAAAATTACTCAGATGTCAAATTGTAATTCCGTTCCAACATAGAACTCTTTGACAGTATCCAAGTTAAAAATAACCCTCATACAGGTCACACCAGTTGGACCAGTACAATGATTTAGATATAATTTTGGTGAACCATACTCATCTTTCAGAACAGCACCTATCGGATTTACCTCACGCTGTTTCATTTTTTGAATGTGTAGACCGCCGATTATTGCGAACGGCTGCTTTCCTATAGACTCCTTCAAACAAGTCATCACAGCAGGAACACCAGCATGACTACAGGCAGTAAGAAGAACGGGCCCATTCCTTGTTTTCAATACAAGGAATAATTCATTCGCATCTAATGATGCCGGTCCTATTATCGATAAATGCTCACTTAACTGTGTCGTCTGTGTAATATCATGAGGTACATACTTTTGACTGATCTCACCTGAAAAGAAAGAACGACCCAGCATGCCTTTTCTCCTCCAGCATGATGGATGCGCATAAACATCCAACGGATCCTTCCTTGCTTCTAAAAATCCTTTGAGACCATTCATGTTTGCTTTGTGATCGTGAGAAAGTACAACCCTATCAATCGATTCCGGATCGATCCTCAATTGATCCATGTTATGCAAAAGATATCTTCCACGCATTCCAGTATCGAACAGTGTACGCTGACCATCAATATCTACCAAAATGGAGAATCCCCTGGCTCCGATCAACGATGTGTTCTCCAACGCACCTTCATCGTAAACGCACAGAAGTTTTGCTTTCATGATACACCTTCAATGACAGTTTGGTAGAAATAGATTATCTGCGACCGTACATACTATTTGGAATGTCTTCGCATATACGAAAAACTGTCTCTTCGCTCATCTCTCCGGAGGCCAAGAACGCTTTGATCCTTTTCGGCACAGTATTAACGGACATTATCGCTCCCGGTTTTGATGGGTCATCGATGAAATCCGTCTCGATCATAAACCTTGTACTTTTTGATAATGCCTCGCGAATACGCGAACGCGATGCAGGAATCGACGGCATAATCCCGAATGTTTCTTCAGGTGTCACCAGTGGTGGAGAAGAGTGCTTGATCACTTTTCCCACTGGAAGATGTGCCCTCCCAGCAAGTTCCGCAAGATTCTTGTTTGTATGGTCCTCAGATTCGCAATGAATTATCACTGGACAATCATTCTCCTGCGCCAACTCCATTCCTCTGAGCAATATTCTATTGGAGGAATCGATATATTTCTGATCGGTTAAAAAATGAGGTCTTCCTATCTCACCTATGACATTGGCCTTTCCTTCAGCAACAAGTTTGGCAGCAGCTTCCATTCCTTCGATCATCATCTTCTCCGCAGATTCCAACCCATATTGCTCAGCCAATGGTATCAATAACACTGGATATGGACCGACTGCAACATTCACTTTCAAACCGGTCTGTTCTCTGGCCCTTTCGGCAAATGATAATGTGATTCCATACGATTTAAGAAAATCCTCGCCTTTTGTTATCTGCACTTCACTGTATGGCAACGTAACTAATGTCAGTCCAGTACCACCCTCGACCTCATATTCTTTCAGAGCGTCAATATTCCTTCCTGCAGGAGAAAGATGCAAATGATTATCGTATATCGGTAGAACCATATCGAAAGAACCAGTGTGAACAAGATAATTATACATTACCCGACCTTCTGATGAATCATGGACCCAAACTCCCGTTTTCTCCTGAAGGCCTTCAGGAAGTACTACAAGGAGAATGCAGTCATAATGCCGGACCGCTTCGCCAGAAGGGAATACGGATTCATGTTCTTTGACAGAAATTTTGTCCAAAGACACTTGGGATTTACAAAACCATCGGATCTTCAAAGATTCCTGGTTGCTCAGGTCCCGTCACATAGCTATTATTCTACTGCATATTACAGAACACCAAATGCGGCCACTATGGAAGAGAAAGATTGGCTGGGCGCAGAATTGATATTTGATTTGGATGCGGATCATTTGAAGAATGCAGAACAAATGACCTATGACGAGATGTTGCGTCAAATCAGAACCGAAATGATGAATCTGGTCGATTCTTTCCTGATGGACGATCTCGGTTTTACTGAGGAACAGATAATGATCACTTTCTCTGGCGGAAGAGGATATCATGCACATATCAAAGAAACAGACGTTCTAGGTCTGGGAACACATGAAAGAAGAGAGATCGTCGACTATATCACATCAAAAGGATTGAACATCGATTGGATATTTCCTTATGCAAAAGTAGCAACATCTACTGCAAACATCAACGGACAGGAAAGAGTTAATGTTACAAGGAACCGTACAATTCCATCCGATGATGCGGGGGGGTGGAAACTCCGTATGAGAAACGGTCTGAAGGACGTCGTGAACAATGTTTGCGATATGGATGTCAAAGAATTGAAGAAAGAATACCCCTCGATCAAAACTTCACAAAACAAAACGATAGAGGGGTGGCAGGAAGACCTTAAAAAATCCAGAGAACTGATTTTTATCAACAATAAGATGTCCACATTGAAAAAGGGGACTCAGGACACATTGATCAAGATTATGGCAAATGACGTTGCCTATCGTTTATCCGGCGAAGTAGATGAGCCAGTCACAGCTGATGTAAAAAGACTGATCCGTTTGCCAGGTTCCGTACATGGAAAGAGCGGTTTGCGTGTGACACCGATCACAAGAACAGAATTAACAGATTTTGATCCATTGACGATGGCGGTTCCTAAAGAATATTCTGACAATCCGGTCACAATAACATTGCACAAGGATTACGACCTCTCAATGAAAGGACAACATTTTAAACTCAGTACAGGAACTACTCAGGTACCAGAGTATGCCGCAGTATTTCTTATTGGCAGAAAAGTGGCAGATTTCGGCGATGGAACAAAAACAACAGATAATTTCTTCTAAAGGGACATGCAGCAACATTGGTGTTCCTCAATTATCTCAAACCCTTCCGATATCGCCCATGAAATTGTTTCCCTTGATGGATTGGCTATCCGTCTGACTCCTTTCTCGATACATCGTATCTCCAAATTACGATAATTGCGATTTCTCATGCATCCAAATGTAACGTTCAGATCCAACGCCATCAACATATCAACTGCAGAAAGAATAGCTTCTTCAGTCAAAACAGATTCCTCTATTGCCGTCCCCTTCGTCGGGATAAGTGCCAGCAATACAACATTGGTCAAACCTTTCTCTTTTATCAATCTGGCTGAAGAATAAAGATCGTTAGTACCAAATCCTACGGTAAGATGCGGGACTGGTATTCCGCCCGCTTCTAAGATAATATCAATCAGTTTTGAATAATCCTTTGGGTCACGTTGCAAATGTAAAACAGAAGAAATTACTCCATGATCTTGGTGTATATCTACAGAAAAATACTTTACTCCTGCAAATACTAGTCTTTCAATCGCTTTTTTATCTGCAAACCCCGCATGAACATTGACCGATAATCCCATATCAACGATTGTCTCTATCTCTTCTGTCAAGTTTTCTAACGGGACGACACCATTAACATCACATCCACCACTTATCAATATACCAGTACCTTTTTTTTCTTGTAATTTTGTTGCAAAATTCAATAATTCTTTTCCATTGACAACCGGGACCATTCTCTTCAAATAAACTCCCATACAATGCTCACACATTTCATCACAGTGTGTCCCTGTAACCGATACTGCAGGGAATTCTTTCCCTGGCATACACGTTACCAATCTTCCCTTTTTAACTTCCATTTGACACCAAATGACCAAAAGCTTTATGACATAGATATAATTCATCGTATCAGGTAATAAAAATGAAAGGCTTCCAAGTAAAAGGTTCCTTCAAAGACGTAAGAATGGGAGACCAGCCCTTCGCCGTCGAAATCGCAGCAGAGGACGTTGACGCTGCAAAAGAACAAATAGTCTCGACTCTGGGTAGCAGACACAAAGTGAAAAGATGGCAAATCACCATTGACAGTATCACTGAGATGGCGCCCGGCGACATACAGAATCACGTTGTGAAATACAGAGTCGGTGCATAAGAATGAATGATGATGAGCTCCGTCAGGCCATGTCTACGCTTGATGCCTATAAAGAACAGTTGGATGCAATGGCACAACAGTCACAGCTTCTCCAACTTTCGCTTGAAGAGGCAATGAGAGCACGTGACACACTGAAAGCATTGAACAATGCAAAAGAAGGCGACGAGATTCTCGTACCTGCCGGCGCATCGTCATTTGTCACCGCAAAACTTACTTCCAAAAAAACAGCCCTGGTCAATATCGGAAATCGAACATCAGTGGAAAAATCGTTCGATGAGGCTATCAATTACATGACCAGCAACATCGATGAGATCACTGAAGCGTTAAAAAGAATCACCGATACAATGAATAAGATGAATAATAACGCCAGAGGCCTCGCTGCTGCGATCCAGCAGGAATATCAGAGAAGACAGCAGTGAACCGCCCATGTTTGATTCTCTAAGGAGTAAAATCAAAGGACTCTTCAAAAAAGCTCCTCAGGACATTATTTCCGAAGAATCGGCACCTGAACAAAAAGAGGCTCCGATTGTAACGGAACCTACAGAGAATCTGTCAAGAAAAGAACGGACAAAGCTAGTCAAAGAAGAAAAGAAGCAAACCATTCATAACGCCGAAGCCGTTGTAGGCGACTCTGGAAAAAAAATCAAAGAAGGCAGCTTGGACGATTTTCTTTGGGATTTGGAAATCGCTCTCATGGAAGCTGACGTTGCACTTCCGGTCGTTGAAGAAATTAAGAACGGTGTCAAAGAAAATCTGACTGGTAAAAAATACAATCGTAGCTTCGATCTAGAAGAGGTTGTAGAACTTGCCATCAAAGATTCTATACGAAATGTTTTGAAACTCAACGAGTTCGATTTTGATACATGGGCAAAGAGTCAACAAAAACCATTCTCTGTCATGTTCGTCGGTATCAATGGTACTGGAAAGACCACAGCTATCGCAAAAATTGCGAACCGTCTCATGAAAAATGAAATGACCGTTGTTCTTGCTGCGGGTGACACTTTTAGAGCTGGCGCAATCGAACAACTTACGATCCATGCAGATAAATTGGGATGTAAAATCGTCAAACATGATCAAAACGCAGATCCAGCAGCAGTTGCATATGATGCGATTGAACATGCCAAAGCAAAGAGAAAAGATGCCGTTCTGATCGATACAGCAGGACGTATGCAAACCAATAACAATCTCATTGATGAAATGAAGAAAATAGTCAGGGTCGCAAAACCAGAACTCAAAGTATTCGTTGGAGATTCACTTGCCGGCAATGATGCGATAGAACAGGCACGAGCTTTCGATAATGCGATCGGTATTGATGCTGTCATCCTTACGAAGATCGATGCAGATTCCAAAGGCGGTGCGGCCCTTTCAATAGCACATACAATCGGAAAACCTATAGCATTCGTGTGCAACGGACAGGGATATGAAGACATCATTAAATTCGATGCAGATTGGATGCTTAATCGTCTTTTTAGTGATTAACACACAATTTAAAGAATAACGTTGCAAAGACCTTTGCATCGATTACGATGTTATCCAAAAATACGTGCTCATTGGGTTGATGTAATGTTCCGCCACCACATTGCCAAACATAAGCATTCAGTCCTTTCAATCTAAAGAAATTGGCACATGTACCTCCACCCACTCCAATCGTATCGACATTTTTCCCAATGATCGAAGAAACAGATTCTTTGAATGATTGGAAATCATGATTGTCTATCGCTGATGGTTTCCCAGCAAAAGTACGCTGTTCTACTTTTATTACAATCTTTGCCCCAGTTTTTTCAGAATGCTCTTTCGCTACGGTCTTCACAAATTCAAATATCTCATCCGGATCGTAACGCGGAAGTACACGGCAGTCCATCCAAAATTCATCATATCCCGGAATTGTATTCACATTACCAACGGTAGCAATACTTTTTGTCGGTTCGAATGTTGAAACTGGTGGTCTAAATAGTGGATCTTCTTCACTATATCTCAACTCTAATTTGTCCATAAGATCCGCAAGGAACTTCGTACTGACACGATATGCATTGATCCCTTTGTGTGGTGTTGACCCGTGAGTCTGTTTTCCCTCGACCTCGGTCTTAAACCACAGAAGATGCTTCTCAGCCACCTCTATCATCATACCCCCAGGCATTCCCCAATCCGGAACAATCACCAGGTCTTCATCAGAAAAATAACCATTCTCCACAAGATATTCTATTCCCATTGCACTTGTGGTCTCTTCATCAGAAACTATAGCAAGCCCGATTGATTTTCCTTTTAGGATGCCTGCAGGAATATATTTTGCAGCATAAATAGAAGATATCACAGCCTGACCATTGTCTTCGGTACCGAGCCCATATATCTTACCGTCCTCCACTCTTGGTTCATATGGCGGTGAAATCCAATCGTCAAGATCCCCAGGAAGAACAGTATCCAAATGAGAAACAATCCAAACCGTTCCTTTCTCCTTGCCCTTCTTCCTAGCAATAATGTTTGGTCTTTTGACAGAGGGGTCGTTATTATCCTGAACGTCTACCCTCTCAACAGAATCAAATCCTTCAAGAAGTTTTTGAACCATATCGGCACGTAAAGCTTCGCCTTTTCCGCCATTCATCGGTCCAATCGCTGGTATTCTAATCATTTCCACCATATCAGTGGTCATATCCTTACGGGATTCCTCAATCTTTTTAAGAACGACTTCCAGCTGCATAATATGTGATAATAGAGAATGTTGATAATCCTTTGCTGTTTAAAATTTTGATTTAAAGCTTTTTCTTCACAGTTCTGATGGTTAAAGTCAATATTGATTTTAAATGATAAATATCACAAATCATAATCATACAACCACTAAATATAATACGGAAAGCCTCCCTCATTGCCTTTACAAATGGCTATCAAAATAGGTTACATGGGTATTCCTTTCTCAAATTCTGAGGAAGCAGCATTCAAATTTGCAAAATCCAATAATTGGACAGATTTTGAACTGTTAGCTTTAGTAAACTCAGAAGGCGTTGTACAATCTTTGGAAAAAAGAGAATCTGATTTCGGAGTTGTTGCTTCTTATAATATCAGTGCTGGACCTGTTATTGAAACTGTGCTGGCACTTGAAGGAAAAAACAATATTGAAAAATTTCAAACAGATATTCTTCATATTCATCATTGTGTATTCGTTAAAAATAAAAATACCAAAATCAAAACCTTAGCATCACATACACAGGCATTGTTACAAACAAAGGATAACCTCGAGAAACTCTATCCAAATACCGATAAATTAGAAGTTGAGGACACCGCACTTGCTGCAAAAATGCTTTCAGAAGGACTCTTGCCTGATGATTGCGCTGTTATTTGCAAAAAAAATGCCGGAGAATTCTATAACTTGATTCTAGCACATGAAAATATCGAAGATCGTAATGATAACTTGACCACATTCATGCTTCTTAGAATCAAAAAATAATCGGATACGTTGCGTACCAAAT
>JBAZDV010000032.1:0-8792 GCA_041654195.1 Candidatus Methanomethylophilaceae archaeon
TTCAAATCCCAACGGCACTATCAAGAATGTCAAGAGAAAGATGGGATCTTCCGAGCAGGTCAAGGCATTGGATAAGGAATATTCTCCACAGCAGATCTCAGCATTTATATTACAGAAGATAAAGAGAGATGCAGAGGCATATCTCGGTGAGACCGTCGATAAGGCAGTCATTACGGTACCCGCATATTTCAATGACAATCAGAGACAGGCAACCAAAGATGCCGGCGCAATTGCTGGATTGGAAGTAGTTCGTATCATCAACGAACCAACTGCGGCCGCATTGGCATACGGTGTGGACAAAGCGAACCTTTCACAGAAAATTCTCGTATTCGATTTCGGTGGCGGAACATTGGATGTCACCATCATGGATTTCAGTGACGGTGTGTTCGAAGTGATCTCGACATCCGGAGACACCAAGCTTGGTGGATCAGATATGGATGAGGTACTTACAAAGTATGTGATCGGAGAGTTCCAGAAAGAGACCGGTGTTGATCTTGCAAAGGATAACATGGCATTCTGGAGGGTAAGAGAGGCGTGTGAAAAGGCGAAGATCGAGCTTTCAACGACCATGCAGACCGAGATCAATCTGCCATTCATAACATCAGATGCGTCCGGACCGAAACATTTGGTCAAGACGATCACTCGTGCAAAGCTCGAAGAGCTCGTAGAGCCGATCGTTAGCCGTTGCAAGGCATCTATCACACAGGCGATGAAAGACGGAAATCTTACCAATGACGGAATAGATAAGATCATCATGGTCGGCGGCCCCACAAGAATGCCGATCGTTCAAAATTTTGTTGAGAATCTCGTTGGACCCAAGATTCAACGTGGTATCGATCCTATGGAGTGTGTCTCCATGGGCGCAGCCATCCAAGGTGCGGTAATCTCCGGTGATGTGAAGGATGTTCTTTTGTTGGATGTCACACCTCTTTCGTTGGGGATCGAGACTCTCGGCGGTGTCGCAACAAAGCTGATCAACAGGAATACGACCATTCCTACGAGGAAATCGCAGGTGTTCTCCACAGCAGCCGACAATCAGCCTTCAGTTGAGATCCACGTAGTTCAGGGTGAGAGGGAGATGGCCAATGACAACACGTCATTGGGCAGATTCGTTTTAGATGGTATCCCGGCAGCACGCCGTGGGATCCCTCAGATCGAAGTGACCTTCGATATCGATGCTAACGGTATCATCAATGTTACAGCCAAAGACAAGGGAACCGGCAAAGAGCAGAAGATAACCATTGCCTCTTCGACGAAATTGTCCAAAGATGAAATTGACAACATGGTCAAGCAGGCGGAACAATTTGCTGATGCAGACAAGAAGAAGCGCGAGGAGATAGAGATCCTTAACCAGGCCGAGACAGCTGTCTATTCAGTGAAGAAATCATTGGATGAATTGGGTGACAAGGTCAATAATGAGGAGAGGACAAAGGTCGAAGCGGCGATATCCGATCTTGAAGCAGTACGTACTAGCGGGAAGATCGACGATATCAAAGCGAAAATGGATGCCCTCTACAAGGCAATGGAACCCATTTCCCAGAAGATCTATGCCGAAGCGCAGCAGAAACAGCAACAGGCTGGCGGATGCGGCTGCGATGCAGATGGTGCACAGAGTGCGCAGAATGCAAAAGGCACTAATAAGCAACAGAGTCAAGAGTCCGGAAAGGATAAGAAGGACGGAGATTTTGTCGACGCTGATTATAAGATCGTGGATGACGAGTAAATATGCCAAGGGACTATTACGAAGTATTGGGTGTTGCAAAGACCGCATCGCCGGATGAGATCAAGAAAGCCTACAGAACGTTGGCCAAAGAGAACCATCCAGATGTGTCCAAGGATCCGAAAGAGGTCGCTGAGGAGAAATTCAAAGAGATCTCTGAAGCCTACGAAGTACTGTCAGATGCCGAGAAGCGTAAGATATACGATCAGTATGGACACGCAGGCGTGAATCAGCAGTTCAGCGGAGGCGGCGGGTTCAGTTGGGACGATTTCACTCATTATGAGGATATCAGTGACATCTTCGGTGGCGGAAGCATATTCGATATGTTCTTCGGTGGCGGAGGTAAGCAGAAACAATCCAAGAACGGTGCCCGTACAGGCGAGTCTCTGAGGTATGACATTGAGATCTCATTGACCGATGTGTTGAACGGAAGGGAGATAGAGCTCTCTGTTCCGCACACCGTCAATTGTACTGACTGTAAAGGTACAGGAGGCAAAGACGGTAAAGTGACCGTCTGTCAGCAGTGTGGCGGTCAGGGAAAGGTCCAGTTGGTGCGCAACACACCGTTCGGGCAGATGGTTCAGGTCGGAGAATGTCCAAAATGTAACGGCAGGGGAAAGATAGCTGCAGAAAGATGTCCTACTTGCCGCGGTTCCGGACGTGTCCAGAAAACTGCAAAGGTCAGTATCAGGATACCTGCAGGCGTCGATGATGATGCACGTCTCAGGGTACAGGGTGCAGGAGATGCAGGATACAACGGAGGGCATTCAGGTGACCTGTACGTTGTGATCCACGTCAAACAGGACAAGCTATTCGAACGTGACGGTATCAACCTGTGGACCGGGATCACAACCACATATCCGAGACTTGTTCTCGGAGGTGAGGAATCCGTTACGACGTTGGAAGGTGAAAAGGCCATTCTCAAGATCCCGGCAGGAACCCAGGTGGGCGCTGTTCTTAGGATAGCGGGCAAAGGTCTTCCAAGGTCAGGAAGTACGATCCGCGGAGATCTGTTTGTTCGTGTCAAAATAGACGTTCCTAAAAAAGTTACAGATATGGAAAGAGAGATCCTTAAAAAACTCGATGAGAACGCCGGTGTCAATGTGCCGCCAGCAAAGAAATCCAAATTTCGTAAAAAGCTTGAAGACCTCGCGAAATAAGGTTGAGAATATAATCTGAATAAACCATTTAGAGTTTTACTTATCATTTTGTAAAATAATTTATTATTCAGTTAATAAATAAGGTAAGCATAAATACTATTTTTTATGATGCTAATCCATGACTGTATCTAACAGGTCTGCTGTTATAGTCGCTGTTCTGATAATACTGACAGTGGCAGTAGCCGGTAATGTATTGTACGATGTCTACGGTCATGACGAAGATAATTCGTTCACGACCGCAGTGACGATCCCTGATTCAAAGGAAGATCTTATTTCTGCATATCCTTGGAATTGTCACAACGACAGATGCTGACGGCGAGACAGTAACAGGTTGGGTCTATTCTTGGACATATGATGATAAACCGTACACTGTGACATTACAGTTCACGTACGAAGATCTGATCGAGTATCGTGCGGCAGATGTTTACAGAGGATACGTAAGTGAAGGATATACGACCACCGAGACGATAAACACGAATATCGCCTTTGTGACATATACCGATCCGTACATAATCGAGTTAGTATCGCAGTTAGAAGAAAAGTCTGGAGTCACAGATACTACGTCCGATGATGGGCAGATAGATCTAGCGGCCTTCATACTGGGATTCGTGCAGTCATTTGAATATGTGAGTGATACTGACTTTTATGAGGACAATAAGTATCTTTTACTTGTGGATGATGAATTGGAAGACGGTGTTGTAGAGGAATACTGGAAGTATCCGTTGGAGACATTGTACGATCAGGCCGGAGACTGTGAGGATACATCAATCCTTTTGGCCGCTCTGTACAAGGCCGCGGGATATGATACAGCATTCGTACTGTTGCCTGGACATGCAGTCACGGCAGTAGTGCTGCCAAGTGATACTGTCGGATACTATTACAGTGTGAACTCTAAGAATTATTATTTCTGTGAGACCACTGCAGAAACATCCCTTGGAGAAGCTACGATGAGCAATGCTGCAACATTGATCATCGTTCCCGACGAGAATGAGAATGCGACGTTGTATGAGAGGATGCTGTCATACTATGGTGGGCAGTCATCGACGACACCGACCAATCCATTTGGACCGAGGCAAAGGTAAATCATTTTCTGACGGGGGCGGCTCCCCGTCTTTCCTTTATTGTCCTTTTTCCAATTTTCGCATCTTATCAATGAAATCATTCTCAACGATACGCTGATTTCTGAAATGCTCGTTGGTGTCTTTGAACAATAGATATGCCCAATAGATCGAATAAAAGCCTAATGTACAAATAGAAAATTTGGCCAGTTTATTGAAAGACCGTATCGGAATGGTCGGTTCGAAACGTACGACATCAAGTCCGATCTTCTCACTGATAAGCCTCATTTGGTTATGAAACTCAGTAAAACATTGTTCGTGCTCATGTGGAAAGGTAGTAGCTTCGGGTGCGGCCAACAGGCCCAGCAAGAGCATAAGGACCATTGTGATCGTCGTTACTTCACCCAGATTATCATTCATGATATTGACCGATAACGAAACAAGGATGATGATAGTCGGAATGATGATCAGATACAGTGTTTTCCTTGGTCGGATCGGATCTTCATGTTTGGAAATCTCAGCGTCAATGTCGATCAGTTCATTCAGATCGTCAGATATGTCGATATCATCTGTTCTGCTGCGTATCTTGAGATAACTGATCAGATATCTTCTGAGATCACTCTCTCTCTTGGAATGTGCGTAATTACGTTTCAGGATGAGATAGTATGTGATCATTGAAAGCAGTATTCCGATGATAACGAGACCATATGCAGTGATTATGAAATGAACAGGGAGGGACCATTGGATATCTATTTCTCTGATGATCGTAAGATAATAGAATGCGAATACCAGATATGAGATCACGGCGATGATGATCATCAACGGATTCAGAAGAATATCTGTCTTCTCACTGTAACATGCGCATCGGATGATCTTGTTTCCGGCTTCTTTGGAATCCATCTACGCCTGGTATGAAGTTAGATAACATAAAGTACTATTCTTGTCGATCTGCAACGGATGACGTGGTTGGACAGCAGTAAATATACCGAATACGGGAAGAAGACGCCCCGATATCTGCTGATCGCAGGACCGATAGCATTTGTGTTCGCCACTTATTATTTTCTCAGGGTGTTTGCATATCTGCCGTATGCATTCGATTATTTTGATGCAGGAAAGGCGATATTCATCCTGCTATTCATGCTGTTCCTTTTGGCATTGTATCTGAACTATCTGTGGACCATATTCATGATGGCCACCGGCAATCGGAGAGCATGGGGCCGTGTAATACGGCAATCCGGATTGTATCTGGTGATATTGATATTGAATGAGATAGGCATCAATTTCATTGTCGGGGATGTGTTCCATGTCGGAGCGTTTCTGATGGGTGTGGTCCTGATCGGCATGATAGCATTGATGATGATCAGACCGGTAAGGGCATTCTATACTCCGAGATATGCAGAAGAACTGCCGCTGAAGGATTGGTTGCCGTATGTCTTTTGGAAGGACCCGTTCAGTTGTAAGAAGATCGCAATGATGTAGTCTGTGTTCGTGCGATTGGGGTCGTTCACTATCGTGATTTTTCAAGATCTTTCAAAATATTCGTTTTAATGGATGTTAACAGCATTAAATTAATATATTAAGTTAACAATGTTAATATTGTGGTATTTAAAGATAGGAGAATGAAATATGACATGTGAAAATAGCGAATCAGAATGCTACAGGATGCCGTTGATTGGCGATAAATGTCCCGAGTTCGAAGCAGTGACAACTCAGGGAAAGATAAAATTCCCTCAGGATTTCAAGGGCAAATGGATCGTATTCTTCTCCCATCCGGCAGATTTTACGCCGGTCTGCACAACAGAATTCATGACATTTGCACACAGGGCTGATGAATTGACAGCGATCAACACAGAGCTCGTAGGTCTTTCAGTCGATTCTGTGTCCTCGCATATTGCATGGCTTAGAAAGATCCAGGAACTTGAATGGAACGGCATGAAGAACATCGAGGTCAAATTTCCGCTCATTGAAGACATAAGTATGAATGTCGCCAAGAAGTATGGGATGATCCAGCCGGGACAATCAAACACCAAGGCTGTCAGGGCGGTATTCATTATCGATCCTAAAGGAACGATCAGATGCATAATGTACTATCCGATGTCCACTGGAAGGAACTTTGATGAAATAAAGAGGACAGTCATTGCATTGCAGAAGGCCGATAAGGACTCAGTTGCGACACCGATGAACTGGAAATCAGGAGACGATACCATCGTTCCGACTGCAAGTACTTGTGCTATTGCTCAAGAGAGAGCGGAGAATAAGGATGCCAAGAGATACAGTCTTGATTGGTTCCTTTGCTTCAATAAAGAATGATTTGTTTAATCCTCCAAACCATTTACGTCCTTTCGGGACGGAATTTTTCTTATTTTACATTTAGAGATCTCGCCTTGATAAAAAAATAAATGGTCTTTCGACCATAGTTGTCCAGGTTATCAGTCAATATTCTTTCTCCTCTGGTTCTTTATGTTTACATTGGCCGTTTTTACAGCATCCTATGCAACCTCCTTTACGTTTGTCTCTAATCATCGAATATGCAGCAAGTATCAGTATGACTGCGACGCATATGCTCACGATCGCCGTGGCAGCGTTCAGCATGAGGTCTCACCTTCGTTTGCGGTCCTTGTTCTGAACGGGTCCTTGGACACTAGCAGATAGATCAGTCCCATAAGCAGTATCGCCGCCACGACCGTTCCTATTCCGAAGGTCCCGTAGATGAGTAGACTTCCGAATTGATAGATTATCATGGCAATGACGTATGCGAATACACACTGGTACAGTACCGCGAAACCTGTCGATCTCCAATCGCCGAGTTCTCTTTTCATCGCACCTATTGCCGCAAAGCACGGGGCGCATATGAGGTTGAAAGCAAGGAATGAGAATCCCGCAATGGGCGTGAGCATGGATGCTATGACGGTCCATATCTCATTACCATCCTCAGATACTTCGGCGAAATTGAACAGTACCCCGAAGGTCCCGACCACGTTCTCCTTGGCTAGCAGACCAGTGATGGTCGCCACTGAGAATTGCCAGTTGCCCCATCCGAGCGGTTTGAATATCCAGCAGATCGAATTACCGATATCTGCAAGCATTGAGCTGTTTATGGATTCGACCATGGCGAGGTTCCAAGAGAATGTCGACAGGAACCAGACCAAACTGCAGGCCAGGAGTATGAAGGTCCCTGCCTTTTTCACGAATGCCCATCCCCTGTCAAGAGTGCTCTTGATGACCGTGATTATCCCAGGTATGTGATACGGCGGAAGTTCCATGATGAATGGTGACGGTTCTCCTGAGAGGGACCTCCATTTCTTCAGTATGATACCTGACATAAGTATGCAGAGTATGCCGAGGAAATATGCCGACAGGGCGACCCAAGCGGACCCCATGAACAGCGCACCCGCGATCAAGGCAATTATCGGGAGTTTGGCAGAGCATGGAATGAAAGTCGTCGTCATTGCGGTGATCCTTCTGTCCCTTGTACTCTCGATCGTTCTGGATGCCATTATACCAGGGACGCCACATCCTGTACCTATGAGCACGGGAATGAAAGATTTGCCGGAGAGTCCGAACCTTCTGAATATGCGGTCCATCACGAAAGCGATCCTGGCCATGTATCCGCAGTCCTCCAATATGACCAGAAGTATGAACAATATGATTATTTGAGGAAGGAATCCCAGGACGGCACCCACTCCGCCGATGATCCCGTCGACCACGAGTCCGATGAGGGCAGGATTCACGTTTGCATTCTCAAGCCATGTCCGTACCCCGGGTATGATGTATTCTCCGAACAGGGTATCGTTGACCCAATCCGTACCCCATGCTCCGACGGTGGATATCGAGATGTAATACACGAAGAACATGATGCCGGCGAAGATCGGAAGTCCGAGCCAGCGGTTCGTGACTATTCTGTCGACCTTATCGGAAGCGGACAACTTTCCCGGGTCTTTGCTCTTTTTTACTGACACGGAGACGATCCGTTCGATCTGTGAATACCTTTCCTCTGCTATTATGCATTCAGAATCGTCATCGAATTCCTTTTCGAGCGACCGTATGATCGGTTCTACCTTTTCGGTCCAAACATGTTTGTCGAGCTCCGTTACGATCGTTTGGTCCTTTTCCAACAGTTTTATCGCGTTCCATCTGATATTTTGTTCAGGCACGATCCCCTCAACTGCCTTCGAGACACTCGATACATATGACTCCAGGCGGTCTGAGAAACGAATCATGGGTCTATCGCTGTGAGAGTCCTTTGCGCGTACTGCTGCCTTGATCAGTTCATCGAGGCCCTCACCCTTTAGTGCAGATGTCTCGATCACCTTGCATCCCAATGATTTGGACAGAATGTCGGTGTCTATCGAGATCCCTTCCTTTCTGACAGTATCGATCATGTTCATTGCGATCACGACCGGAATGCCGATATCAAGGATCTGCATGGTCAGATACAGATTTCTCTCAAGGTTCGTGGCATCCACGATATCGACTATCACATCTGGTCTGTCATTTATCAGGAAGTTTCTGGATACGATCTCCTCAGGGGAGTAGGGGGAAAGCGAATAGATCCCGGGCAGATCGATTACTATTGCATCATGCCCTTTCAATCTGCCTTCTTTCCTGTCGATGGTCACGCCTGGCCAGTTGCCTACTCGCTGAGAACTTCCCGTCAGACGGTTGAACATTGTCGTCTTACCACAATTGGGATTTCCTGCAAGTGCGATTCTTATCGTCATTTCAATGCCTCTTTTTCTTTTAAAAATTCATAGCTCACGCTGATCTTGTGTATTTTTTGCAAATTAAGACCTTCAGTTCACTTCGATCAATTCAGCTTCACTCTTTCTTATGCTCAGTTCGTAGCCTCTGACA